>MKSX01000015.1 GCA_001897445.1 Alphaproteobacteria bacterium 33-17
AAATTAATCCCTAACTTATTAATAAATCGTTGCACTACTATCTAGAATGTACCAAGTTTTACAATAGGGACACACTACTTAGGCGAGTCCCTATTTTTAATAATAATAGACACTAAACTGGGACTAAAACCATAAGTATCTGTTTTCCTTCCATTTTTGGCTCGATCTCTGCTTTTGCAAATTCAGCAGTATCTTCTTTTAGCTTACGCATAAGATCCATGCCGATATCGTCATGGGCGATCTCTCTACCTCTAAATTTTAAAGTAACTTTTACCTTATCACCATCTTCTATAAAGCCTTTAATGCTACGAAGTTTAACGTCATAATCACCCTTACCAATATTTGGTCTAAGTTTGATTTCTTTGATTTCAATAACTTTTTGCTTTTTCTTAGCTTCATTTGCTTTCTTTTGGATTTCGTATTTGTACTTACCAAAATCAATAACTTTACATACTGGTGGCTCTGCATTTGGTGAAACTTCCACCAAATCAAGCCCTCTATCTGTCGCTATTTTCAAAGCCTCATGAAGGCTAACAACCCCAACCATTGATCCATCTGCATCAATAAGTCTTACTTCTTTAGCTTTAATTTCTTTATTAGCTTTAGGGAAAGATGTTTTCATATTACTTATGTTAAGTCTCCTTATCTATAATTATTTTGTTCCTCTGAAATAAATGAAACAAGTTCATCTATTGTCATTGTTTTTTGCTCTGGGTCGTTTCCAATTCTCACCGAAACCGTACCATTTTCTGCTTCGCTTTTACCAGCAACCACTAAAAATGGAATTTTCTCCAGTACATATTTCCTAATTTTATAATTAATTTTATCATTTAGTAAATCCAATTTTACACGGATACCATTTCTTTCAAGTATTTCAGATACTTGCTGGGTATATTCATCAACTTCATTAGTTATGCTCATCACAACTGCCTGAATAGGAGAAAGCCAAACCGGCATTCTGCCGCTATGGTTTTCAATTAAAATACCAATGAACCTTTCAAGGGAGCCTAATATTGCTCTGTGAAGCATTACAGGGCGTTGTTTTGAACCATCAGCAGCAATATAGCTTGCATCTAACCTTTCGGGAAGAACAAAATCTGCCTGAAGTGTTCCGCACTGCCAGTCTCTTCCGATAGCATCTTTTAACACAAATTCAAGCTTAGGACCATAAAACGCGCCTTCACCTGGATTTAATGTATATTCTAATCCTGCTTCTTCAACAGCTTCTTTAAGCGCAGCTTCTGCTTTATCCCAAATTTCATCGCTTCCTGCTCTTTTTTCAGGTCTGTCGGAGAATTTTACTCTAATTTCAGTAAATCCAAAGTCTTTATATACTTCTTTGAGAAGCCTACAAAATTCTACAGTTTCGCTGGTGATTTGGTCTTCAGTACAGAAAATGTGGGCATCATCTTGTGTAAAACCCCTAACCCTCATAAGACCATGAAGTGATCCTGTAGGCTCATTTCTATGGCATGTTCCAAATTCTGCCATACGAAGCGGCAGATCTTTATAAGACTTAAGTCCATGGTTAAAAATCTGAATATGACATGGACAGTTCATAGGCTTAAGCGCTAAAACAGAATCTTCGTCATCCTGACTTACAAACATATTCTCACGGAATTTTTCCCAATGTCCTGATTTTTCCCATAAAATACGGTCTACTAAAATAGGTGTTTTAACTTCAGTATAGCCATTTTGCCTAATTTTATTGCGTACATATTCTTCGACTAAGCGGTAAATTGTCCAGCCTTTATCATGCCAGAACACCATTCCTTGAGCTTCTTCCTGAATATGAAACAGATTTAGCTCTTTTCCAAGTTTTCTGTGATCTCTTTTTTCAGCTTCCTCAAGCATTTTGATATAATTATCAAGGTCTTGCTTATTGGTCCATGCTGTTGCATAAATCCTTTGCAGCATCTTATTTTTAGAATCACCTCTCCAGTAAGCACCTGCAACTTTCATTAGTTTGAAAGCCTTAACTTTGCTTGTAGATGGTGAGTGAGGACCACGGCATAGATCAATAAAGTCACCTTGTCTATAAAGCGATATATCTTCGCTTGCTGGCAGGTCTGCAATAATTTCAGCTTTATAATGCTCACCAATTGATTTAAAAAACTCTACAGCTTTATCACGCTCCCAGACTTCCCTTGTAATGGGATAGTTTTTGCGGACAATTTCTTCCATTTTAGACTCAATTTTTCTAAAATCATCTGTTGAAATTTTATAATCTAAATCAATATCATAATAAAAGCCGTTTTCAATAACAGGACCAATTGTAATTTGCGCACTTGGATAAAGCTCTTTTATCGCCTGAGCTAATATATGAGCTGCATCGTGCCTGATAATTTCAAGTCCTTCTGGACTTTCTGGCGTGATAATTTCTATAGAATTATTAGTACCCGTAAGTATAATGGACAGATCTTTTGCTTCACCATTGACTTTAATAGCTATGGCAGCTTTTGCTAAGCTTTTGCTAATTGACTCGGCTATTTCCATTCCAGAAATGCTGCTTTGTTCATAAGATCTGACGCTACCGTCAGGTAAGCTAACTTTAACCATTAGAAACCTTTAATAATATAATTTGTTATTCCTACTGCTCTATAAAATACCAGTTTAAAAAGCATATTAATCTTGATCAAAATATCTTTAAGTCTATGTATTTTAGAGCTTTTTTGGTGCGCATTTTGAGACCCGTAAATCTCTTTTACTCTTTGCGCTGCCTTAGTATAATGAATTTTAATAATTTTTCTACGTGAAAAATACTTTTTTAATGAAAAAGGAACATAATATATTGCGCTTCCTATATTTGAATAGGCTAAATTTATATGTTTCAAATATTTAGCCCACAGCACCCAATCTTCCAGCGCATCTAGATCGGTATCAAAACCACCATAATTTGTAAACAGCGACTTAGGGAACAAAACAGCATTTATCGGCAGGATATTTTTATATAGAATATCCTGTTTATTATACTTACCGTACAAAGTATAGCGTGGAGTTTTTATTTTGCCCCTTTCAGACTCACCCACTTCATAAACTAGACTTGCAGCAATAGTGGTTTCGTTTACAATATTGCACAAGCTTTCCAGGTGATTTGGTAAAAACTCATCATCATCATCTAAAAATATTAGGTACTTCCCATTTGCCATAGCCATACCTAAATTTCCTGCAGCTGATCTGCCTATTTTTTCACTACTAGAAAAATACCTGATATTTAAATTTGTATGAATTTTATCCTGTAATATATCAGAACCATCTTCAACAACTATTATTTCGAAATCTTTAAATGTTTGGTTCTCCAGGCTTTTAATTGCCCTAAATATTACATCCCTGCCGATACTTCTGATAATAACACTAATTAGCATATGCTCTCATATACCATTTTATGGTGCTAGCTATACCTTCCTGGAAAGATACCGATGGCTTAAATCCAAGTTTTAGCTGTGACTCTGTATTATCAATTGCATATCTTAAATCATGACCTGGTCTGTCTGTAACGTAAGTTATAAGGCTATGATAATCAAAACCAGAATTTTCCTGTTTTATTATATCTAAAATAATGTTTACAACCTCAATATTTGAGATCTCGTTATTTCCGCCAAATAAATAGCTATTGCCTTTTATACCTCTATTAAGCGCAAGCATAATACCGCGACAATGATCTTCTACATATATCCAGTCTCTAACATTCTTTCCATTACCATATACTGTAATAGGTTTTTTTTCTAAAGCATTAGTGATGGTTTTCGGGATAAGTTTTTCTATATGCTGGTTAGCGCCGTAATTATTACTACAGTTTGTTATAATAGCATCAATGCCGTATGTATGAACCCAAGCTCTAACTAAATGATCGCTTGCAGCTTTACTTGCGGAATATGGAGAACTCGGCTTATAAGATGAGCTATTAGAGAATTTGTCATTTGTATCAAGCTCTAAGCTTCCAAATACCTCATCTGTAGATACATGCACCAGTCTAATACTGGGATAGTAATTTTTAATCACATCTAAAATTGTGTATGTGCCAATGATATTAGTATCTATAAACGCTTTAGGTGAATTAATAGAATTATCTACGTGCGATTCAGCTGCAAAATTAACAATTGCGTCTATCTTATGTTGCTCGATAATGTTTTTGATTAAATTAGCATCACAAATATCACCTATAACTACTTCACATTTAGTATCAGGTAATATATTGCTACGTGATGCAGCATAAGTAAGCTTATCTAGAATAATAATATTGAATTCTGAATGGAAAAGGTTTACAAAGTTACTACCGATAAATCCAAGTCCACCAGTGACTAAAATATTTTGATATTTCATGTTGAGAGGGTACCATGCAAATTGTTTTGCTTATAATATCTATTTTTTTATTTTCATGTCAAAGTCTAAGTAGCCTTAATTCAACAAAAAATCAGGAAAAGTTAAATATAGCAAGAGAAGCAGCAATAAAATCTAACTTTGATCTAGCAATTGAAAACTACAAAAAAGCTATAAACGCGAATAGCAGTCTAGATGAAGTTTTAGAATTTGCCAAAGTTCTTCGTGCTGCTAAGAAAACAGATGAAGCTATAATATTATTAGAATCCCACTATAATAAATCTGATGAAGCAAAAATTAATAGCGAAATTAACCAAGAACTTGGCAACAGCTATATGGAAATAGGCAACCTTAAAAAAGCAGAAGAGTACCTAAACAGAACTTTAGACATAGATGCAACTAACTGGAAAGCAGCAGCAAGCTTAGGGCTAATAAATGGTCTTCAGGAAGATTTCAAAGAATCCCGCCATTATTTTGAAATCGCCCTATCACTAGGCGGCGAAAACTACAGTATTCTTAATAACTATGCTAACATTGAAAGATTAAGTGGAAATAATAAAAAAGCCAAAAAACTTTATAAAAGAGCTCTCAAACAAAATCTGCCTCGCAGCATCAAACAATCTATTGAAAAGCAAATTAAAGAAATTAAGTAAAAATTTTAAAAATTTGTGTATAATAAATATTTGAAACTATTTCGGTATTTACTATGTCCAAGTCTAATTTTTCAAGCTTTGCAAAAGATAAACAAGATTTAATTGATTCTATAAATAATTACACTAAGAAAAATTTTGAACTTAGTGAGCCCAACTGGAATATTGAAATCGCTGAAAAAATTTCTACTTTACAAAATATGTTAGAAAATGAAAACATCGATTACACAAGATTTATTGAAAACCTAGAAGTTTTACATGATTTAAAACAGCACATAAAGCAAACACTGGATAGCGACAGAAACATGCTCATAAGAGATGCAAGATTTGCTATTCCTTATGATTCTAAAACAGGTGATATCAGCAGCTACATAGAAAATTTTGCTAACCATACTGAGGCTGCCAAAGAGATTTTAAGAATTGAAAATAGGCTAACTCCTGACCTAGAGAAAGAACTTGATAGCGAGTTTAAAAACTTTGCAAGACAGATGCTACTAAACCAGGAAGGTAAAAAATTATCTGAACTTGACTTAAGAGAAATTTCAGATAGTAAATTACTGATTCTTACAGACAAACTTGCTGAATATGGTGTTGAAAATATTCACCCAAAAATGGCTGCTGCAAGGGATTTTCAGAATTTCAATCATCGTCAGTATAATTTTGCGACCATCACAAAAGTTGAAGGCAATTTATATGTTGAAGCTGAAACAGGCTTAAGACAAATGACAGACGAGCAAAAAAAGCTTTATGAAAATCGTAAAAATGAGACATGGTATAAAGCTAACCCGCCTTTTACCCAATCTCTTATTGACTTATACACTGATAAGCTTACATCTGGGCAGTTTGTTCTTCCTACGCAGCTTAGAGGTCTTGTTGGCGTTAGGAACGCTGCCGAAACCATGGTTGCTAATATCGATGCTGCAGGCAGTATGAAAATACTTACTACATCAAAGCATACTGGAGGGGTTGCTACTAATTTAAAAGATAAAAAAGCGCAGGAACAAATTACTCCAAGTAATATAAGGCAAGTTAAGGAATGGGTAGGAACAAATAAAAAACTCCATATAAACTCTTTAAACTCTCCTAATAATGTATTTAATAAGTTTGATAGAATGTTAGTTGCCCAGACTAAAAAAGAAACCAAAGAAATGGGGATAGCTTATACAAACACTGCCTTTAACGTTATGAGAAAAATACCGAATGCCAGCTTTGTTAGCGGCATTGATCAGGTATTCGATAATTTCTCTCAAAAATTATCTGAAAAATTTGGCAGCAACCCTGATAATCAAGAACATTTAGATACTATAAACAATCATTTACAAGCCAAGCTTAGCTTTTTTCAAATTTTATTGTCAGTAATTGCCGCTCCATTTTTTATGGGAGATAAAGTTAGAAACTATTTTCACGGTAAGAATACCGAAAAGGCTTTAGCGGCAAGTACCAAACTAGGCGCAAATCCCGATGAACTAAAAGCCATTCAGGATATGATCATAGCAGGTAAACGCTCCCACAACTTAAGAGGATCTTTCTTAAATGCCGCACTTTCTAGTCGCAACCATAGCCTTGATACTTCAACAGCATTATCTACGGCTCTACATAGCTGTAATCAGGTGGGGCTTACAGACTATGACTCTATTAAGTTCTGCGCAAGTGGTAAGGACAGAACAGGGCTTGCTCTTCATAATGATGCAGCAAGAAGCATTCAACAAAACCTTAAATCAAAAGGCAAATCCAATATACATGTAGATGAAATAGACACTCAATTATTAAAAGGTGGACATCAGGCTCATAAACCTGGTAGCGCATTATTTGGTGGGGGTACTATTTCCGCTTTTGGAACTAAAGCCGAAAACTATGCAGGAATGCCAAAAAAGAGAGCAAACGCACTTAATCCTATCGTACAAATTTCGTCTAAAAATAACTCAGTAAAGTATAAAGCTGATAGCAAAGCACATGGTCAAAGAATTCAAAAAATATCAAATAAGTACGGAGTAGATATTGCTTCTACATCGACTTCAGTTCCAAATGCTGCTAATAAGCCTCAGGGTATGTCGAAAAAACACTAAATATAAAAAAAGAGCGAGAAACCCCGCCCTTTCTTTATATAAACAATAAACTTGAAAGCTTACTTTCTATTCATCGCATTACCTAGGATATCACCTAATGTAGTACCTGAATCTTGAGACTTAAGATCAGCAAGTGCTTGCTTTTGATCTTCAATTTCAAGGGCTTTAATAGAAAGTGCAAGTTTACGATCTTTCTTATCCATAGAAACAACTTTCGCCTCTACTTTATCGCCAACGCTGTATCTATCAGTTCTTTGTTCGTTTTTATCACTTGAAAGATCTTGCTTTCTGATAATGCATTCTAAGCCTTCAGAGATTTCTACCGAAATGCTATCGTCATTTACAGCAATAACAGTAGCTTCTACTCTGTCGCCTCTTTTAACACCAGAAACAGCACCTTCAAATGGATCGCTTTCTAATTGCTTTAAGCCTAAGCTAATTCTTTCTTTTTCAACGTCAATAGCAAGAACAACTGCTTGAATTTGCTGACCTTTAGAAAGAGATTTTAAAGCTTCTTGTTGGTTATCCCAAGCAATATCTTCAACGTGAATTAATCCTTCGATTCCGCCTTCAAATTCAACGAAAGCACCGAAATCAACGATATTTTTCACTGTACCTGTAGCGATTGATGCAAGCTCATGCTTATCAGAGAATGCTTGCCATGGATTTTCTTCACATTGCTTCATACCAAGGCTGATTCTGTGTTTAGATGCGTCAACATCAAGAACAACACACTCAACTTCCTGACCTAAGCTTAAGAACTTCTTAGGGTTAGCATTGCTTTTAATCCAGCTCATTTCTGAAACGTGTACCAAGCCTTCAATACCAGGCTCAAGTTCAATAAATGCACCATAATCAGCAATATTGCTTACTTTACCTTGAACTTTTGAACCTCTTGGGTATCTAGCTTCAATATCGCCCCATGGATTTTCTTCAAGTTGCTTCATACCGAGTGATACACGCTTTGTTTCTGCGTTGTATTTGATCACCATTACTTTAACTTGTTGACCTAAAGATAATACTTCTGATGGGTGATTGATTCTTGACCAAGAAATATCTGTGAGGTGTAATAAACCATCAAAGCTACCTAAATCAATGAACGCACCGTAGTCTGTGATATTCTTAACGATACCATCGAGTACAACACCTTCTTTAATGTTAGCAAGAACTTCGTCTCTTTCTTCCATTCTGCTTTCTTCAAGAATAGCTCTACGAGAAATAACGATGTTAGCTTGTTTCCGGTCGATTTTAAGAATTTTGAACGGCTGTGTAACGTTCATAAGCGGTGTAATGTCTTTAATTGGACGAATATCAACCTGGCTTCCAGGTAAGAACGCAATAACGCCTTGTAAGTCAACAGTGAAACCACCTTTAACTTTACCACAAATGAAACCTGTAACTGTTTTGCCTTCTGCAAGCGCGCTTTCAATATTACCCCAAGCAGCTTCTCTAACAGCCTTTTCTCTTGAAATAACAGCCTTACCGCTTTTGTTTTCAATTTTTTCTAAATAAACATCAACGATGTCACCTACAGAAATTGTTTCGTGATCACCTGTGATCTCGAATTCTTTCATTGGTACAACGCCTTCTGTTTTTAGACCTAAGTCAATATGTACTAAATCTTTTTCAAATCCGATTACTTCACCTTTAACTACGTTTCCTTCTCTTAAAGAAACAGAAGATAAAGACTCCTGGAATAGATCTGCAAAGCTCTCATCTGTATGGAAATCAGATTCAATTACAAGCCTTTTTGATTTTGTAAATTTATTTACCATGTTTTACCTATTTGTGGAACTTAAAGCAGTACCACGAAAAAAATTGTTAAAAAGTTAATTAGCTAAGTATTAAATCAATAATTATAGTCGCGGCTTCTTCTGCAGGCATTGTCGTAGTATCTATAGTAATAGCACCTTCTGCCGCCTTTAAAGGCGCGCAATCTCTGCTTGAGTCGCGATTATCTCTATTAATCAAATCTTGAACAACCTGATCGTATATAACATTTTTATTTAATAACTGCAACTCTTTAAAACGCCTGTCTGCTCTAACACCTACACCTGCTGTTACAAAAAACTTAAAATCTGCATCAGGAAAAACAACAGTACCCATGTCTCTACCATCGGCAACAATTCCTGATGGCGAATCTTCATAAAATTTTCTTTGAATATCAAGTAAGTTTTTTCTAATTTCAGTTACCGCTGCCGCCTTAGAAGCAATACTACCAATTTCTTCGGTTTTTAACTCTTTTATATGATTGTTAATTTGACCAAGATCTAAGTTTTTAGAAAGTTCAATCCAGTCAGTCTCTAAAGTAAAATTCTTCTGAGTAATCTGATATGCAAGCTCACGATAAATTAGTCCTGAATCTAAGTAACCAAGACCAAGCTTACTAGCTACAAGCTTAGCGACAGTACCTTTACCAGAAGCCGAAGGACCATCTATTGTTATAAGTAATTTTTTATTTTTTTTCATATTTATCAATAAAATGCTGTAAGTAATTTGGCAGTAATTCTGCTGCTTTTAAAAGTTTTTTGGCAGTTTTTAGCATTTTTGCTTCAATGCCTATATTTTGAATATACCATTTTTCTATCCATGGCTCAGCCAGGTACCATAAATTTACCTCTGGGTCAAGCATAGCCCCCACCCCTTCTAACATTACAGTATTTTTCTGAAGCAATAAAAGTTGTGGCTGAGTTTCCATACTAAATTCTTCTGTAATATCAAGTAGTTGCGAAAGTAACTTACCAACCGAAATTTTATTTGCAGGAAGACCAACTATAGGCTCACCTATTGATCTGCAAGCTTGAGCGAACAACTCAACACTCTTGTCCTTAGGTACATAACCTGCTTCAAAATGAATTTTAGCCACAAGGTTATAATCCCTGCTTAAAAAACCCCTTAAAATTTCAGCAACAAAATATCTTGTATCTTTATTAAGTCGCCCCATAATACCAAAGTCAACCATGGCAATATTATGGTTTTCATCTACAAATAAATTACCAGGGTGCAAATCTGCATGGAAGAAACCATCTCTATATGCCTGATTAAAGAAGCATACAGATAAGTTAGACGCAATCCTTTTAAGATCATAACCTCTTTCTTTAAGCAGCTCTACATTACTTATAGAAATACCTTCAATCCATTCCATGGTGATAACATTTCTGGAAGTTACCTCCCATTTTATTTCAGGAATTACAATACCCTGATCTTTTATCATGTTTTCTCTTAGCTCAGAAGCTGCTGATGCTTCCATCCTTAAATCCAGCTCAAGCTTTATGCCTTCAGCAAATATATCCACAACCTCAACTGGCTTTAGTCTTCGTGATTTGACGGAAAAGAACTTTAGCAGTTTTGCTATTAAATAAAAAAACCTTATATCTTTTTCTATTTTTTTAGCAATTCCAGGTCTTAGCACCTTTACCGCATATTTTTTGCCATCATGACCTACGGCATAATGCACCTGAGCCACAGAAGCTGCGGCTATTGCATTGTGATTAATCTCTTTGAAATATACATCAGGGGAGCATCCAAAATCATGAGCAAACACTTCCTCCACATACTTATAATTAAATGGATCTAATTTATCCTGAAGCTTCTCTAAAGCTCTTGCAATATCCCTTCCAATAATATCTGGTCTTGTCGATAATGTTTGCCCAAGCTTAATATAAGAAGGACCCATAGCCTCAAGGCTACTTGCAAAGCTAAGCCCAAAAATATAGCTTCGGTTGTAAAACCCACGCCATAATCTGTATCTTACAATAACGTAGATTAACTTAATAAAAGTTATAATATTTCTCATACTTTATGCCCTGTATGAATTGCAACTATTCCAAAGCTTAAGTTTTTATAGTTTACAGATGAAAACCCCGCATTCTGAATCATTGATTTAAATTCTTCCTGACTAGGAAATTTTCTAATACTTTCAACAAGATATTGATAAGCTTCTTCATTTTTAGCGACGTACTTGCCGATCTTAGGAATTACAATATCTGAGAATTTATCATATGCAAACTTTACAGGATCCATAGGTCTTGAAAATTCCATACACATGAATCTACCTGTTGGTTTTAGAACCCGGTATATTTCTTCTATACCTTTTTCTAAATATGTAAAATTTCTTATACCAAATGAGATAGTCACAACATCAAAACTATTATCTTCAAACGGCAATTCCTCACCTTTTGCTATTACATAGCTTATATTGTCTGCAACAATACCGTTATTTAAGAAGTTTTCTTTAGCAAGCACTAGCATATCTGGGTTTATATCAGATAAAACAAGCTTAGACTCATTGCCTATAAGCTTCTGATTTTTATATATTTTTAGCGCAATATCACCAGATCCACTAGCAAGATCAAGTATACTTCCTTTTGTTTTAGGAACCATACTTACAAATTCTTTTTTCCAGAGTCTGTGAACTCCAAAACTCATGAGATCGTTCATAATATCGTAATGTTTTGCTACAGATGAAAAAACGTCGTTGACTAAAGTTGTTTTTTCATTATGACTTACAGTACGAGATCCAAAGTGAGTTTTATCATTATTATCCATATATTGCCATGCCAGAATTAGCTGAAGTTGAAACAATTGCCCAAGAGCTTAAAAACGTCATAATAGACAATAAAATTACTTTCGCAAAGACTTTCCGTAAAGACCTTCGCATTCCATTTCCAGATAATTTATGCGATCTATTAATAGATTCAACTATTTTATCAGTATGGCGCAGGTCAAAATATATAATAATAGACCTTAGCAATAAAAAAAGCTTAATAGTACATCTTGGCATGAGCGGCAGATTTTATGCACAAAGCAACTTAACCATTGAAAAACACACTCATTTTTACATTGAAACTAACAAAGGCAGCTTTTTAAACTTTATAGATCCCAGAAGGTTTGGACTAATAACATTAGTAGATACTGATAAACTTAGTGAATCTCCTTTATTTAGCCACTTAGGTCCTGAGCCATTTTCAAATGGATTTACAGTAAAGTATTTTGCCCAAAAGCTTTCTAAAACTACAAGACCAATTAAAAATGTCATAATGGATCAGGAAATTGTGGTAGGTGTTGGCAATATTTATGCGGCTGAAAGCTTATTTAGATCAAAAATCCACCCAGAGCGTCCTGCTAATAGCTTATCTTTAGCTGAAGTTTCTATATTACGTGATAAAATTATAGAAATACTTAAACTGGCTATAGAAAGCGGCGGATCTTCTTTACGAGATTACAGAAAAGCTGATGGAGAGAAAGGCGGATTTCAGGAGCTATTTTTAGTTTATGGTAAAAAAGGACATGCTTGTAAAACATGTGGTAGCTTAATTGACAGGATTGTGCAATCGGGCAGATCTTCATTTTTCTGCCCTAATTGCCAGAAATAATTATCAGCTTAGGAAATTACACATCCTTTCTTAGACTTGGATTTATGTTTTCTCTCATCATGATCATCTCTATGAGACTTTTTCTGTTTTGATGACTTTTTTATTTTTTCGTCATTTTTAAAGTCAAACTTTCTTCCAGCATTTATATATGCATCTGCCTGGTTTGCTATGTATGGCTCTAGGCTTTCAGGAAAATTATACCTCATGCACACAATTTTTGCAGCAATTTCAACAGGAAGTTCCTGAGACATAAAAATTGGACTTTTAATAGCGTTTTTAACTTTATCCAATAAATCTAAATTTATTTCAAAACCCTTTTGATATAGCGCTTTAATAAGCTTAAAATTATCCTCTATATAAGTTGCTATTGCTGCATTATTCATCGCTGATTGGATATTGAAATAATCACCACTACCTTTATCTTTCTTTTTGTTAGGATCGGCATTATTTTTCTTTAAATGAATTTCAAACACTAGGTCAGTTAAATCAAGATTATATTTCATCTGATAATTTTCTATAAGTGTCATTAAATTAGATGCATAACCACCTTGAAAAAAGTCTGATTTTTTCTTTTCTTGGGTTATTATCTTTGCAACAGCTTTATCCTGCTCATATAACCAAATTAATTTAAATAATGACATATTATCTAATATCTCATTATCCTCAAAACTTACATACTTGCGACAAATTTTACCTATCATATTTTTTTGCAAATTTTCGGGTGCTACTTGGTATAGCCATTTGACTTTTTCAAATTGATCTTTTGAATGGCTTTCAAAATTCCACAGTCTTATAATATGTTCACCGTGGTTTTCATTAATAAGCTCAGTAGGAATCGTATAACCACCTTCAGGGTTGACAAAGAGTAATTTAAACTCTTCTAAAGTACTTACAGTATGCACAACTTCTTTAATTTCGTTCCATGTCTTCATGATATAACCTTATGTTAAAATTACAGAAATATTAACATAAGGTTAATTATTTGTCAATGTATTGTTGCCTTAACCATATTTCTCTTTCCATTCAAGTTTCATTTTTGCATATTTTTCAAAGCTCTCTGCCTCTTTCCACTTTTTAAAGAATATATTGGCACTGATAGCTTTTTGTGGATCACCAGTACCCTTTTCTAACAGATGATAATCTTCGCCATTATATTTTTTACCGCCTTTGTAGTTGGTATATCTTCGCGCTCTGGTAAATCCCATCTGCAGGAACTTTCGCGCCATATCAGCCCCTATAAAATCATCCTGATCAAGATAACTTTGAAATATTTTATAAATTGCGGAACTACTTTCTTCAGCTATTTCAGGTGTTTTAAAGCGCCAGAACTTTACTATTTCGCTTTTATATGGCTCACAGGTTAGAACTCCCTGCTCTCCTTTTCCGACTTTATATTTTTCAGGATTTTTACGGTAGTCAATACCTTGTTTCCAGTGATAATTTTCATAGTCAAAGTCTATGTAACTTGGTTTTTGCATATATTACCTGCTTACAAAAACCTTCCGTGCAATATGAATCTAGCGACTTTGTACGATAAAGTAAATACTACAAATGCACTACTTTATTAGAAACCAGAGCTTCTTCAATTTTCCTATGGTTTATTTGAACATCATTTGCAATGTCTATAACTTCAGTACTTACTTTAATATTATTTTCTTGTTTATGCTCTTCCTTACTGAAAGCAAAATATGCTGCTGCTTCTACGCTTTTATACACACCGTATATACTAGAATACATACCAGATGCAGCACTTGCACCTAAAATACCTGAAACAAAAGCACCTGCTTTAGATTTATTAATTATTATAGTTGGAACCATCTTAGGAACCCACGCACCTTTATCATAAACATATGAAACCCCAGCAGTTCCTGCTTTCATATAAATAGCAAGACCACCAATGTAACTTGAAACACTATTTGTCATAGGCAAAGCTACTGGCATTATATATGGAAGTGCAGCCCCTATTACCCCCCCCGCTATAGCAAGGCACGAAAGTTTTAAAATAAAGCTTTTAAATGTTGAGGTTTTTTTCATAGCATACCCCTGATATAGTTATATAAATACAATTATACCACCAAAAGTTGTACCTAACAACGATTTTAGACCTTTCGCAAAAACCATTGGTTATTTTACTATAAATATCAAAGATAAAAAAAGGGTGGGTTTATAAAAACTGCCTTTTTTGAAATATATGAAAGAATTCTATATTTATGTGTTGAATTTATATTTCTTAAATAAAATTTAATCAACCAAGGAAATTTCGACTCGTCTACTACCAGGCTCTCTAATTCCGTCAGATGATTCAATAGCATTATCAGACTCACCGAAAGCAAATATTACTATTTTTTCTTTTGGAATTCCAAGTGATGCCAAGAAGTTTTTAACAGAAGTTGCCCTTTTCTTGGATAAAGCCAGGTTATATTCCTCAACGCCAGCTCTGTCCGTATAGCCATTTAGTATAATTTCTTCAGGCATTGGCTTCATTTTCTTCACTTCTTCTGCTATTGATTTAAGGGTGTTTTTTGACCCTAAAGTAAGATTAGCACTATCAAATTCGAAAAATATTCTATATGAGAAAAATTCTTTAGCATTTACCAGTATTTTTTCCTGAACGTCAGGCTCTTCGGCTGGTTTTACTGGGGCTGCGATTATAGGTCTGGTTTCGTTCTTTACAACATCTTTAACCTCTGGCGCCTTAACAGGCTCAGCTTTAGCTTTTCCAATTTCTGGCAATTTCTCAGGCAAAGGTTCAATTTGGCGCTCTTCATACACTAATCTTTTAGGACTCATGGCTATATCAAGTGCATTTAATGTGGTATCAAGCATAACTCTACATGCAGCAATATCTTCCGTCTGCCATTCTTCCTCTAGCTCCTCTAACAAGCAGTCAAATGCATATTGTGCTTTTGCAAGCTCTTTAGGATGCGACCTGTATAAAGTATCGTTTTTAAGCAAGTTCATGAGATGAGCGCGTTTTGCTTCTAACTCTGGAATCATACTTTTATTAACTTTCCAGTTGCTTATAATTTCAGGAGCAACTCTTTTACCATATGCTATAAGCATGGCTTTATCTATAAAATACTGAGAGTCTAGCCAGTCATATTGTTCAGCTTCTTTTTCTGCAAATTGTTTATAACGGTTAAAAAGCTCAATATTAAAGTCGTCAGCTTTTATTTTAGTCTTTTTTAGGGTTTCAATTGATGTGCATGAAGTTGTTAGAAAAGCTAACATTATAATATGTAAAATAATAAACCGCATAGTCATACACACTGAAAGTTTATAACCTTATAACTAATCTATAAAGCCTTAGTTATATTTTTATAATATTTGAATTTTTTAACAAAGCAATAAAAAATTCAAATATTTCAGCAGTTTATTACAATTTTTAGTAGATATTAATCTATTGCTACTGGGAATATAATATTTACAGTGTGCTGGTTAGCTGCACCATTCTGGGAAATATAAGCTCCTGTTGACACTGCAGCAAATTCAAGCATTGCAACTAATGATTTTAGAGTTGTGTTAGAAGCCATATTCATTGCAAGTGATACCACAAGGTAATTATTAGATTTAGAAAGCAAGTTTTCACTTTTTACAAAAACTTCTGTGTTTTGTTCTGCGCAGTGCTGCATCATACATGCAACTATTAAAGAATATAATTCTAAATGCGCCTCAATCTTAAGCTTTGAATTCTCAAATACCAGATTCATCATATGCATTAAATTATTCGGTATCATTTTTTTAACTTTTTCAAAAAAATCTTCTAAAGATAAAACCTCTGGCTTTTGATACTCGCCAAGCTTTAGAATACTACCTTTCTTTTCTGATGTTGTAAGCATAAACCTTATTTTATCACAAAGCTCAATTAGTTTATCGCTTTTTTCATGAAGTGCAATAGCAGAAATATGCTCAAGAGCCTTAGAACATTTTGTTATCTTTTCCATATCTCCTGAGTCTACTGCTGTCATGCTATTACGCATAATCACAATTTTTGATACAGCCGAATTAATAGATGCAAGTAATATATCAAAATCTACTGGCTTAATTAAATAATCTTCTATACCACTATTTTTGCTTAAAATAATATCATTCTTGTGATCTCTTGCGGTTAAAAAAATCACAGGAATGCTATTAGTCATTTTATTTTGTTTAAGCTTATGAAGCACATCAAAACCATTTGTGCTTGGCATGTTAATATCACATACAATGACATCCGGCATTTGACTCATTGCAAAATCAACGCCGTCTTTCCCACTGTAAGCTTTAATAGTGTTAAAACCCTCAATTTCCAGGATTTGAGCTATATTGTCGCAGTAATCCTTTTCATCATCAATGCACAATACTTTTTTCATGACCTTCGTCTCCATTTATATTATTAAATATTTGCTCCCCACCAATTTGATACGTCGCATTGAATGGAAGAATTAAAACAAACTGAGTACCATTTCCTACTTCTGAATGTACTTCTATTTTCATTTCCTGAAGCTCAGCAAGTCTTTTGCATAAATATAGACCTATTCCGCTTCCAGATGTACCTGACGTATTAGTAGCCCTGAAGTACTTAGCAAAAATATTCTCTATTTCATCTTTAGGAATACCAATGCCATTATCTTTTATAACAATTTTGTAAGAGTCGGTGTCTAAAAAACCTTTAATCACGACTTTTGGGTCTGCTGAGTATTTTACAGCGTTAGATACAATGTTATCAAGTATCAATGTTATAAGTTTTTTGTCACCGATATATCGTTCTGGAACATTATTAAACGTTGCAACAATTTCAGCTGAAGGGTGTATATTTGTGTGATAAACAAGCAATGACTCTAAAGTTTCTTTTAAATCAAATACTTTGGGGTGAAATTTAAAATGACCGTTTTCAAACTTTTCTAGAGATAATATAGATTCGGTTACTATTTGCAATCTCGAACTCATTGACTGCATTTTGTTAATTTGAGCCTTAATTATTTCAATACTTATATTACCTTTATCCATCATTTTCTTAAGTAACTCAATAGAAGACTGAAGTATTGCTATCGGAGTTCTCATCTCATGACTTGCGGTAGTAATAAAATTTTGCTGCTCATCTAGTAAAGTTTTTTCCTTAATGAGTTCTAGTTTAAGTTTTTGAACCTTATGCTCGCCAATAATGGTACTTGATACATTTCTTGATACATCTAGCGACTTGTTAATTGCTAGAGCAAAAGCCATATAATTAGAAACTGCTTTTACAAACTCAATATCTTCCTGACTTAATGACTCATCTGTTCCAATAATTATTGCACCATAAAGGCTACCAGAATAATATATACCAAAGTATTGATTAGCCAGAGCGCCATATTTTTTATATAGAATATTACTTTCTTTTCCTCTTTCAAAAACAAATTCTTTATACGGAGCCACTACTGGCAATACTGTTTGAATGTGACTTAATATGTCGTGATATTTTAAAGTTGATTCAGGGCTTATTATATATAATTCAGACTCCCCTGACTTTGGAACAGCCGTATTTAAAAGACAAATATACTTAGCTTCAGGAAAAACACCCAATAAATAAGTTTTAAGTTTTTTAGCAATTACTTCCAGATCCTGATTATTTCTGATAAAATCTAAAATTTCCTTTTGTAAGACATTGTGCTTCCCAAAATTACTTCGCTGTACAAAAAAATTATACCTCTTATACTCTATCAAAGTGAAGTAAAGTACAAAAGCAATAGCTATTAACATAAATATGGCATGATTATCAATCACCGTATACTACCATAAATAGATTTTTGAATATTCATTTTTAATAATACAACATTAAATTGCACAATGAAAATGTTTTTTCTATTTTGAGTTGCCTAATTAAATTATTTTTTTGAAAAAAGTGAAAAAGTCATATATTACAATTATATGTTATAGTTTTATCTTATTTTAAGGGTGATTTTTCTTGAAAAACATACGTTTAGGTACCAGATCCAGTCCATTGGCATTAAGACAGGCAAGTATAGTTAAGAACCTATTAATACAATCTACAGAACTTACTGAAGATAGTATTAATATAATTCCGATTACAACTTCTGGAGATAAATATGTTAATACCAAAATAAGCGACCTTGGAATCAAGGGCGTTTTCACAAAAGAACTTGAAATTGCCTTACTTGAAGACCAGATAGATATTGCAGTCCACTCTTTAAAAGATATGCCAGCTGAAATACACCCACAACTTACAATATCATCATATCTGAAAAGAGACGACGTGCGCGATATCCTTATAGGATTTGACAAAGGCATTGAGTATTTACCAGCAGGCACAAAAATAGGAACCTCCTCATTACGAAGGGAAGCCCAGATAAAAAAATATTCTCAAAATTTACATGTTGTACCTATTAGAGGAAATATAGGAACCAGAATTTCTAAAGTTGGAGATGAAGTTGACGTTATCATTCTAGCAAAAGCAGGAATAGATAGAATGTCCTTTACTCCAGATTGCTATCATATATTTGGAACAGACCAAATGCTCCCCGCTGCTGCTCAGGGCATTATAGCTATCGAAACAAAGTTAGGTAGTCAGGCAGAATCATTTGTAAAAGTACTTAACGATAATGATACAATGTTAGCTGCTGAATGCGAAAGAGCATTTCTAAAAGGATGGGAAGAAGTCAAATTTCATTACACAGGCGAACATAGTAGCAGTTGTCGCATACCTTTAGCAGCGTTATCACAAATCAGCAATCATACAATACATATTAAGGCACTGGTGGAAGATAAAGGCGAACTATTTTTTGAAAATGACGTAGATAACATTGAAAACAGAAATCAACTTGGTCATAGAGTTGCTTTGAAACTTGGAAAAATAATATTTGAAAAATAAAAACGTTTCGCAACCGCTAAGATCTTGTCATTTATAAAAAAATATGCTTTTCTATAATAATAAATCATATAAAAAGTAGATTAAACTCATGAGTAATAATGAAAATACAAAAGAAGTAACAAGAAGAGATTTTCTGACATTAACAGCTACTGCTGTAGCTGGCGTGGGCGCGGCATGTGCTTTATGGCCTCTTGTAGATTCGCTTAATCCATCAGCCGATGTACTTGCTATGTCCTCAACAGAAGTTAACCTTGCAAACATAGCTGAAGGTCAGAGTGTAACAATTATGTGGCGTGGTAAACCTGTTTTTGTAAAACACAGAACAGCGGCTGAGATCGAAGAAGCAAGAAAAGATGATAATGCTACTTTGATTGATCCTCAACTTGATGAGGAAAGAGTAAAAAAGGGCAAAGAGCAGTGGCTTGTTTTAATTGGTATATGTACTCACTTAGGATGCGTACCCTTGTCAAATCAGGGAGATTACAAAGGCTGGTTCTGCCCTTGTCATGGTTCTCACTATGATACTTCAGGACGCATTAGAAAAGGTCCTGCACCCCTTAATCTTGCTATACCAAATTATGAATTTTTAAGCGACACATTAGTTAGAATTGGATAAATCATGAACACAACAGATGAAAACAAAAAACAAACAGTATCCGAATGGATTGAATACAGGCTTCCTGTATTCAGCTTCTTAAAACACTTAAGAGACTATAGAACTCCAAAAAACTTAAGCTATGCTTGGAACTTCGGTTCTCTCGCTGGTATTGCACTTATGGTGCAAATTTTTACTGGTCTGTTTTTAGCAATGCATTATACACCACACGTTTCTCATGCATTTGATAGCGTTGAAAACATCATGCGGAATATTAACTACGGTTGGTTAATAAGATATATGCATGCAGTTGGCGCATCTATGTTTTTTGTGGTTGTTTACGCTCACATTGGCAGAGGCTTATATTATGGCTCATACAAATCACCAAGAGAATTGGTTTGGTTTGTAGGAATTATCATATTCCTGCTTATGATGGCAACAGCATTTATGGGATACGTACTGCCTTGGGGTCAAATGAGCTTTTGGGGTGCAACAGTAATTACCAACCTTTTCTCAGCTATTCCCTTTGTTGGTGAATCAATAGTAACATGGCTTTGGGGTGGTTTCTCGGTAGACAATCCGACACTTAACCGTTTCTTTGCTTTGCATTACTTACTTCCATTTATTATTGCAGCTGTAGCAATTATTCATATTATTGCCCTGCATATGCATGGATCTAATAATCCAACAGGCGTTGAAGTAAAAACCGAAAAAGATACTATACCTTTCCATCCTTACTACACTATTAAAGACTTTTTTGGTTTTGGTATATTTTTCCTAATATTTGCTTACTTCCTATTCTTTTATCCAAATTCTTTAGGTCATCCAGATAACTACATACCTGCAAACCCTTTAGTTACACCTCCACACATTGTACCTGAATGGTACTTCCTGCCGTTCTATGCAATTTTAAGAGCAGTTCCTAGTAAACTAGGCGGTGTACTTGCAATGTTTGCTGCTATTCTGGTGTTATTTGCTTTACCTTGGCTTGACAAATCTAAGGTAAAAAGCGGTGCATACCGTCCTGTATTTAAATGGGTGTACTTAGTATTCATATTAGATGTAATTGCACTTGGTTACATAGGCGGTCAGCCAGCGGAAGAACCTTATATAACAATTGGTAGACTTCTAACCATGGTATACTTTGGTTATTTCTTTGTTGCGCTTCCATTTCTTTCAAAATATGAAAAGACTCTACCTTTACCAGAGTCAATTAGTAGCGCATATTCCAGTAAAGGTAATTAGTATGAAGAAAATATTTAGTACAGTCTTATTTAGCCTTTTAGCTACAAACATAGCTCTTGCCGCTTCAGATGCTAAACATCCTATTCAGCAAGAATGGGCTTTTGATGGTTTTTTTGGTAAGCAGGATGTTCAGTCCATTCAAAGAGGTTTTCAGGTTTATCGTGAAGTATGTAGCGCATGTCACGGAATACATAGAGTTGCCTACAGAAACTTAAAAGAAATTGGGTTTACAGAAGGCGAAATCAAAACTATAGCTCAAAGCTATACAGTTGTTGATGGTCCAAATGACGATGGCGAAATGTTTGAAAGACTGGGTCGCCCTGCTGACTATTTTGTACCTCCATATAAAAATGAAAAAGCAGCAAGAGCAGCAAACAACGGAGCTTATCCTCTAGATTTATCGTTAATTATCAAAGCCCGTGAAGATGGCGCTAATTATGTATACTCGCTTTTAAATGGTTACGATGAAAAAGCTCCTGAAGGTATTGAGCTCGGACAAGGTTTGCATTACAATCCATACATGGCAGGCGGAAAAATTGCTATGACAAAACCTTTGTCTGATGGTCAGGTAACCTATGCAGACGGTACATCAAGCACAGTAGAACAAATGTCTAAAGATGTTGTAAACTTTTTACAATGGACAGCAGAACCTGAAATGAATAAAAGAAAATACATGGGCGTAAGAACCTTTCTGTATCTATTAACATTTACTTTACTATTCTACTTTGTTAAACGCCGTTTATGGTCAAATGTTAAGTAACCTTACTAACAAGTAGAATAAAGGGGGTATATACCCCCTTTATTCTACTTGTTAAGTCTTTATAATTCTGGTATGCGTTATTTCCCCATTCACCTAGGTTTTATTACACTTCGTTCATCATTCCTGTACCATAATTCAAATACCTTAACTATAAATCCCCGCTATATCGATTACCCCAACTCTCTTAAGTTGAACTCCGTATATTTTTGTCCTTTCTTTACATTTATATTCCTAGACTTTCTCCTTCCTTTATAACACTTTCTACCTTCTTTTTTCACAACTATTGCGCTATAATCTAGAATTTAGCATCATAATTCAACTAACTTTAGAGTATAAAAAATATAATTTTAATAACTGTTTCAACGACTACACCTAAGGAAATATATACAAATCATTGATTTATAAGTTTATTACTTTCATCAATTCTATCTTAAATAGAATTTGATATAAAAAAACTCAAAAAAGCACCCTACACACTTGACACCACAATGCAAAAGTATTAATATTTTAATAAAAAACTTTTTACAAAGGTAGCTTATGTCTAGTAATAAGAATGGTGATATCTTAGACCAATCCTGGCAAGTACAAGGGGTTGACGCTTCTGAAAGAGCAAAGATTACAAAGCAAGGTAAATCTAAATTCCAATTAGAAATTCCTACAATAGTTAAACACTCCGAAAACCCTACTAAAATTACCGCAGAACATGTTATACTAACGGGAAGCAATGATATAATAAATGCCGTTAGGTTACCAGCTACCCGAATGGCTAAATATGCCGCTATAGCTATTATTAATTGCAATCTTCAAGTTGAAAAGGAATCTGATTTAAAACCCACTTTTGAAAAATTATATCCTTTTGTACTTGATTACAGCACATCTAAAAATTTCAAAGATAACATGTCTAATCTAGAGAATGAATCAAGAACTCATGCAAAAGATATTGTTAGTAAGGTAATTAATGGCAAAGCTCGCACCAAAGAAGAAAAAGATGCTCAAAAACTTTACGATACGATTAAAAATAATTATAACAAACTTAACAGCCCTAAACTTAAACCTGAGCAATATCTGGAAAACATTCTCTTTGATCAAATTCATATGAAATCAATGGAAAAATTTATAGTCGCTGATTTAGAGCCTAAACTTGTAAACCAAGCTAAGAAAGAAGGATTGCAAACACTTACTCCTAGATCTAACGATAGAACCACTTACTTTTTTGCAGGAGCTCCTGCTTCAGGTAAAGGTACATCTGTATCATTAAGAAGAAGAGAGGCTATCGAAAATGGTAAAAATTGGTCAGATATGGTAAAGATAAATACCGATACACATCGTGATTTTATAATAGATGATAGGCTAACAACACAAAATATAGAGCAAAAAGCTGATTATAATCACGAAGAAGCAAGTCTAATATCAGAAATGTCATATCGATTGTATGAAAAGAAGCTTGACCAAGGATTAGCTGCAGACATGTTGATTGATGCTGTAGCAGTAAAGCAAAATAAACTTGATATGGCTCTCAAAAATGGAGGTCAAGCGAAAATTGACGTAGTTTCTATACCAGCTGAAAAATGTGTTGAGAGAGCTTATGCTAGAGGTTTAGAAGAAAAAAGATTCGTGCCTACAAACTTCATAATATCTGCGAATGCTTCAATTCCAAGAGAATTTCATAATCTTATGAGTAATAATAATGGAAATAATATCGAATACCGAGTATTCGATAATGATGTTGCACGTGGTGATATGCCTATTTTAATTGAAGAAGGTAACCTAAAAACAGGGAACATAGAAGTTCACAGGCCTGACTTATTAAATAAATTTCTAAATAAATCATCTCTTAATACTAAAGCTACAAAGCCGGATGAATTATATACCAAAGATTATAGTAAAGGAAATATCACTAATAATATACATACTGATTTAAAAACTAACAAAACTTTAAAAGTTCAATATAAAAATAACGCAATAAAATTTGACGAGCTAATGCAGGGATCAGAATTTAAAAGGGTAAAAAATTTCTTTCAAGATATAGAGGGCAATGCTAAAGTAACTAAAAATGCAAATAGTATAAATGCTGTTCCTCGCAAGAACCAATCTCCAAAATTATAATTATTAAAAGGGTTATGAAATGAAAAAAGGTTATAAAAATCCACTTATTAGAAAACTAAGTAAAGAAAGTTTAGATTTCGCAGATGCTTATGATAAAAAACATGATATCAATGATGCATTAACTGAAACTTCTAAAGTCAAAGCACAAAATTGGGCTACAGGATACTTAGCTGAAGGGGGAAAAACAAACTTTAAAAAAGATTCATTACCTTCTAAAAAGTAATCACAATATATTTGCATTTATGTATGTCGTTATACTAAATTATGAGCTATATGTAAGTTTCTAACGAATACATAAAGCCTAACAATATTGATATTTTTAACAATTTCATTTACTTCATATTAAAATTAGGATATTATAAAGCAAATTTTGATATTTTATAATGATGCCAAATATCGCTATTACATTTTCATTTTTCTTCTTTTTTGCGCTGTAAAAGCGCGAACCATATTTTACACCCTACTACTTACAATTTAATATAACTAAACTTTACAAAGGAAATTCCTATGAATCAAAGACTTATAGGATCGATTTGCCTTATTGCAGGCACATCGATCGGAGCAGGTATGATAGCACTTCCTATTATGCTTGCAAAAATCGGCTTATTTGAAAGTATTATGCTCATGATTTTAATATGGGCGATAATGTATTATTCCGCTTTAGCTAGTGTTGAATTAAATCTTCGCGCTGGAAAGGGCATTACGCTTGGTGAAGCAGGAGCTATATATAGTGGTCAAATTGCTTCAAAAATTGGTACTATTTCACTGAAAATATTATCATATTCATTACTTTCTGCTTATTTATATGCTGGATGCGATTTAATTAAAACGCTAACTGGATATAACCCTTATATCTTAGAAATATTAGCAGTTTTGCTAATTATTGTACTTACAACAAAAATTAGGCTTATAGAATATATAAACAGGATATTATTCTTAGCAATGCTTTGTGTATTAGGATTGATTATAATATACATGATTCCTGCGTCTTCTTTACATAACTCAGGTACAGAAACCACATTACAATTAAGTACAATTTTAGGTACTATACCTGTAATATTCACTTCTTTCGGATTTCAGGTTATATTCCATACCGTCACAGATTACTGCAATAAAGATGCAAGGCTTATCAGAAAAGCATTTTACTGGGGAAGCCTAATTCCTTTGCTTGTCTATACAATATGGACGTTAGGTATTTTAAATACAATAGCATCACATAACCCAGATCTTTATGTAAATCTAATCAAAGGAAACGTGGAAATAGGTACATTAATTAATGAGCTTTCTATTATACTTAATAAATCTTATCTAAATAATTTGGTATGGGTTATATCTATTTTGGCTATCACAACATCTATGATAGGTGTTAGCGTAGGCTTAAGTGGCTCCATTAGTAACTATTTAAACAGCAAAAATCTAGCGATAGGTAAAAACAATCTAATTGCAGCACTATCTACAGTCCTACCAGGCTATATTGTTGCCAAACTCGCTCCAAACGCGTTTATAGCAGCCCTTGGGTTTGCAGGGATGATTTTAGTTGTTATAGCTATATTTTTACCTATGTATTTATTATATAAGTCAGATAAAGTGTCTGGGACATATTATTATAATTGTTTAAGCATTAAGTCATTGCGTTATATTGCTATAGGCTTTGGTATTTTGGTCACAATAATTGAAGTTAAAAACCTTATATAAAAATGTAAATGCGATAAGTAAAAAAACTTATCGCATTTATTTAGAATACATTTTAACGCATTGATTTTTTTAAGTATGTTCCAAAAAAACCTTAACTATCATCTATAAATATGATAATACTTTCCGCAAATTTAAACCCAAGGATTAAAATGAAGGCAGGAACAAATCATAAGTTGCTTAGCAAAATTGCTGTTGTAATGGGTAATTCTCTAGACTGGTATGATTTTGCTTTATATGGATATTTTGCAGCAGTTTTTGCAAAGCTTTATTTTCCTACTAACAATGAATTTACTTCTGTAATTGCGTCGTTTGCAACATGGGGTATAGGATTTGCTGCAAGACCAATAGGTTCCATATTATTTGGAAGCATCGGAGATAAATATGGAAGAGTGAAAGCCTTTCAAATCGCTTCTAAACTGATTTTCATACCTGTCCTGCTTTTACCAATTATTCCTACTTATGATCAAATAGGTTTATTTGCCCCTATTATTCTTGTTGCCTGCAGATTAATTCAAGGGATTTGTATAGGCGGAGAATTTGCAGGGGGTTTTATCTATCTTTGCGAAACCTCCTCAAAAAATAAAAGATTTTTTATGGGTAGCATAGGAAGCTGTACAGGGCTTATAGGCATACTAACCGCATCTTTTGTTGCAATGCTATGCTATAAAATTTTTACCCCATTACAACTTGAAACATATGGGTTTAGGCTGGCATTTGGTCTAGCCATTATATTTGCATCTATTTCTTATCATTTAAGGAAAAATATCCATGAAACATTAGAATATACGACTGCTAAAACTCTAAACTTACCTTATTTAGGTTTAAAAGATATATTAAAACATCATAAAAAACCTTTACTTCAAGCCTTTGGAATAGTGTTTATGCATGCCAACACATTTTATTTTGTAGTAATGTTTTTAAATACTTACAAAACACAGGTTTTAGGTCTTCAAAATAGCAACGTTCTATCAAATAATACTTTATTGCTTTTAATAAACTTAATTTGTGTTCCTTTTGTAGGAATTTTAGCAGATAAAGTCGGCGGCAAAAAAATTCTAACAATATCAGCACTTCTGTTTATATTTTTATCTTACCCTTTATTTAGAATGATTGAAGTGCCCGAATATACATTTGTTGTAACTTTTATATTTACTTTTATGACAATTTTAGATTCTGGTGTTGTACCAGGTCTTCAGGTCTCTCTCATTCCCGTCCACATAAGATTTACTGGAATGAGCCTTATTTTTAACATTGTTTGGGGAATATTTGGTGGATCTGTACCTCTAATTTGCCTTAGCCTTATACATTACTCCAATAATAAATATATACCTGCGGCATACATAGTATTCTCAGCATTTATTACTTTAATTACACTCATATCAATGAAACCAAAAGGAGAGATACATGGAAAAGAAACATACTGCGCTATATGATTATACTACAAGAACAGAGTTTGAAAAAATCATTAATCATTATAAATTAAATGGCTTTGATTATTTTGCATTTAGTGAACACGATCCTATAACACATGTTAATAGATACATTATGTCAGACAAAGACTGGATGAAAGAATATGACGAGAATTTATATTCCCTGAATGATCCAGTTAGAAATAGCGCTATATCAATAGCTCCCGGAATATCATTGTTTAAAGAGATGCCGGTTGAATCTAAAGAAGCTGAGCATATTATGCAGCGCAGAGATAGATATTCAATTTATAATGGCGTAATAATCATAAAAGATATTAATGACAATAGATTCCAGCTTACTATGGCAACTTCTACTGAAAAATTTAATACATTAAAAGAACTGGATAAATACAAAGAGGAAATACATTTTTTAATGCAAGATCTCGAAAACCTTCCAGGCCTTGCCCTTGATAAAAAGATATTAGTGACTGAGTAAAAGGTGTTTAAAGGCAAATCATGTCTATTTATATATGCGTAAAATTTTAACCATTAACAAACAAAAGACTTTAATTTACATGTAAGTATATTATGGAATATTAGAATCCCAACCTCATTATTATTTTTCGCTTTCTGGCAAAAATCCCCCTGATTGCATATTCCAAAGTTTAGCATAATGCCCATTAGCTTTCATTAAAGTTTTATGATCACCCTCTTCAATTATTTGCCCTTTATAAAAGACTAAAATTCTATCCATCTCAGCAAGTGTTGAAAGTCTATGGGCTATTACTATGGTGGTACGTCCTTGCATCAGATTTTTTAAACTTAATTGAATATAATGCTCAGTAACCGAATCTAGAGCAGATGTAGCTTCGTCTAGAATTAATATAGGAGCATCCTTAAGTATAGCCCTAGCGATTGCAATACGCTGACGCTGACCTCCTGAAAGCTTAACACCTCGCTCTCCTACTAATGAATTATACCCTTCTGGCAAAGCTTTTATAAATTCATCACAGTATGCTTTCTTAGAAGCTTCAATTACATCATTATCAGTTGCATCACGTCTTCCGTAACGAATGTTTTCCATAATACTTCGATGAAATAATGTAGTATCCTGCGGTATCATAGAAATGCTGAGATGCAAAGATTCTTGCGTAACTTCGGCAATGTTTTGATTATCAATTAAAATATTGCCTTCTTGTATATCAAATAATCTAAGAATCAAATTAGCAAAAGTAGTTTTCCCTGAACCTGAAAAGCCAACTAGACCAACTTTACTTCCTTCAGAAATTTCAAGGCTTTTATTCTTGAATATGTTATTATTATTTTCATACTTAAATGTCACATTATCAAATACAATCTTACCCCTTGAAACAACCAGAGGCTTAGCCTTAACAACATCTGTAATTTCGTGAGGAACAGTAATTATACTTAGTGCCTGCGCACATTTTCCTAAATCTTCTGCAAATTGTACGAATTGGTTTGCTAGATTCCACGCATTGTTAAATATATTTATTGCTACAGTCATTACAAATGCAAAATCTCCTATACTTATTTTCTCATGACTATATAAGTAAATTAATCCCCAAAATAGTGAACTAATTAGCGTTATAAATGTTATATCCCACCAAATACGCATTTTCAGGATATATTTCTGAACGTCCCTATCCTTTTTAACTGTGTCATTTACTGCGTTACTCAAATTATCATTTTCAAAAGAATTGCTAGCAAATAACTTTACATTGTTTAGATTAGCCACTACATCAACTATTTTACCTGTAAGCACAGATTTACTTTCAGAGAATTTAGTTGAAAGTAATTTTGTTTTTTTAATAAATAACAAAGTAACGCAATAAAATGCTACTACCCATATAAATAATATTAATGAAAATATAGGATTTATTAGCCACATTGAAGTTATAGCAATTACGAATGCACACAAATTACCAGATGCCTCATCTAGCTTAAAAAATATCGAGGCTGTACTTCCCGCCATATCCATAATTTTATTAGATAAACTTCCAGCGAAATTATTTTGTAAATATCTCATAGAATGCTGATTTAAATAACTAAACATAGAATTAATTATATCACGCCTAATATTTGGAAATACTCTTAGCCTAATCCAGTCTGTTATTCTAAAATTTAAAGCCATCGAACACCATACTAAAATATACCCTATAAAAGGTAATTTTATAGCATCTAAGATATTAGATTTATCTCCTGAATACTCTGCAATTCTATCAATTATTAATTTCAGTAAATATGGATGAAAAACACTTTGTATACCCCAAATAAGTCCAGATAGAAACAATCCACTTATATACCACCTATATTTCTGTATAAAATGCCAAAAAAATGGTATTAATTTATTAGGTAACTGTTCCATATAATTTACTTTATTGGTAAGCCTTAAGATTTTCTATATATGTAATATTGGGCTTTTTTGTTTATATCAAGCCCAATTATCAACTTTAAACTGTAACTTAGCGTCTATAAAATGCGCTATAAACTACCTAAGTCCTACGCCTATCATAATCTTCTGATTTTTACGAAGGATAACAAAAAGTGTACTTGATGCTTTTTTGCTTAAGGCATTATCCAGCACTTTATAAAAGCTATTAGAGTCAGGTGTAGCTTCTTGGTTTACCTCTACAATAACGTCACCTCGCATCATTCCGCTTCTGTGTGCTAAGCTTCCTCTTTTAATATTAGAAATAAATACACCTTTGACATTTTCATTTATGCCAAGCTGATTTTTTATATCTTTATTTAAATCGCTTACAGCAAATCCGAAGGTATTCATAACCTTAGACTGCTTTTCTTTAGGCATAGAGCCTTTATAAGACTCTTTAAGCTCATTATCTGCCTCAGGGTACTCTTCCACCTTCACAGAGATTGTTTTATGCTTGCCGTCTCTTATAAGCTCCACTTCTGCCTTTGACCCGATTGGTGTCTGTACAACCATTCTGGGAAGGCTTCTATTTGAAGTAACTAAAGCATTATTAAACTTCACGATAATATCTTTTTCCTTAATGCCAGCCTTGCTAGCAGGGCCTTTTGGATCAAGCTCAACAACTAAAGCACCATCTTCGCCTTCGTATTTTAATGACTCAGCAATTTCTTTAGTCACTGGCTGAATCACTATACCTAACCAGCCTCTTTTTACCGATCCTGTATCTTTTATCTGCTGAATAATTGGCTCTGCCATTTTTGATGGGATTGCAAAACCTATTCCTACACTACCGCCTGTTGGAGAATATATCGCTGTATTAATACCGATCACTTCACCATCCAAATTAAACATTGGACCACCTGAATTCCCTTTGTTTATAGCAGCATCTGTTTGAATAAAATCATCATAGTTACCCGCGTGAAGATCCCTTCCTCTTGCAGATATAATGCCTGAAGTTACGGTGTTACCAAGTCCAAAAGGATTGCCGATTGTAACTACCCAGTCACCGATTCTAGACTTATCACTATCGCCAAATTTCACGCTTGGGAATTTTTTGCCTTTATTATCCTTGATCTTAAGCAATGCAAGGTCAGTCTTATTATCAGACCCTATAATTTCTGCCTGATACTTAGTATTATCATTTAAAGTTACAGTAATTTCTTCTGAATTTTGGATAACGTGGAAATTAGTTACAATATAGCCTTCGCCATCTACTATAAAGCCTGTACCTAAAGACATTGCGTTACGTGGATTTTCTTCATCGCCTTCCCAGCCAGGAACCATCCCAAAACGTTCAAAAAACTCATTAAACTCTTCAAATGGTGATCCTTGAGGGAACATTGGATTAACTCCCCCACCTTTTGTCATAATCTTTTGTGTTGTGGAAATATTTACCACAGCTGGAATAATTTCTGGCACTAAGTCCGCTATATTAGTAGCAGTTACCGCATAGCTGTTATAAGAAAAAAATAAAGATATAACTAATAACGCAATTTTTTTCATATTATCCGCCTATTTTTTTATTAAATACCTTAAGTAATCACTATCAGGTGTAATAACCATTTTTGTATTCTCTGATGATAAAGAATTTTTATACGACTCTAGCGTTTTATAAAAACTGTAGAACTCGGTATCGCCTGACATCATTTCAGCAATAACTCTGTTAGACTCTTTATCGCCTTCACCGCGTAAAATCTCTGCTTGTTTTTTAGCATCTGCTATGATGTTTCTTGCATTTTTATCTGCCTCAGACTTTATAAGAGCCGCCTCTTCATTACCTTGCGCTCTAAATTCTTTTGCTTCTTTCTCACGGTCAGTTTGCATTCTGCTATAAATAGCAGCGCTGTTTTCTTTAGGCAGATCAGCACGCGAAATTCTAACATCTACAATTTTAATACCAGCTTTCATAGACTTTTCGTTTAGAATCGTAGCAATACGCTTCATTATTTTAGCTCTTTCGTTAGTAAGAAGCGCTGTTAAAGGCTCTTCACCCACTACTTGCCTTATTGATGACTCAAGATCGCTGATAAGCCTTGATTTTGCCTGAGCAGAAGATCTAACAGATTGATAATATTTTAATACATCAACAATTCTATATTTTGCATAAGCATTTACAATAATACGCTTTTGATCTTTAGCTAAAACTTCTTTTTCCGCAGCAGATACGTCTAGGATCATATTTTCAAAGAATGTAACCCTTTGAATAAATGGTACTTTAAAGTGAAGTCCTGCCTCTTCAACAGTTCTTACTGATTCACCAAACTGGATTACCATTGCCTGTTGTCTTTGATCCAATACAAAAATTGAATTAAGCAACAGGAATAATCCGACCAAAAATACTGTAATTTTTAATATACTGTTATTCATAACAATCACCTAATTTTTATTTGTTATTTGGTTTAATGGAAGATATGGCACTAAATTTTTAGCACTTGGATCTATGATAATTTTATCAAGTTTCTTCATTATTGTTTCCATTGATTCAATATAAATTTTATTTTTTACTACATCTCTGGATTTTTTATATTCTTCCAAAATAGCCTTAAATCTGCTTGCTTCACCTTCAGCCCTTGCAATTACTTCGTGTTTATATGCTAAAGCCTCTTGTACAACCTTTTTAGCCTCACCTCTTGCTCTTGGGAGTATGTCGTTGTTAAACGCGTATGCTTGGTTAATTTCTTTTTCTTTATCTGCTCTTGCTGTTTGGACATCGCGGAAAGCATCAATTACCTGCTGAGGTGGATCAAGCTTAAGCATTTGCAGGCTTACAATTGAAATACCTGAATTATAAGAATCTAAAACTTCCTGTAGTAGTTTCATAGATTCGTTTTCAACTTTAGAACGACCCATAGTTTGTGCTTCTGCAAACGGCGTTTTACCGATAATTTCCCTTACGGCACTTTCCGCAGCCATTTTAACTGTTTCTCTAGGGTTTTGAAGATTTAAAACATAGTCTTTAATTTCATCAATTTTCCACTTTACCATGAAGTTAATATCTACAATGTTTTCATCCCCTGTAAGCATTTGGCTTTCTTCTGGAATATTACGAATATCTGCCCTTCTCATACGCACTGTGTCAGTTTGCGCAGATCTATATCCGAATTCTTCCACCTGGTGAATTGTAACTTTATGTTTTATTACTTCTTCTACAGGATATGGAAAATGGTAATTTGGTCCAGGACCTGCAACTCTTGCAAATTTACCAAACTGCAATACCACTGCCTGCTCATCTTCTTCTAAGATATAAAAACCTGATGCAAGCCAGATTGCTACAAATATAGCAGCTATAAAATAAAGAAAATTAAATGATACTGGCGGTGTAAATGAACCGCCTCCATTATTTCCTGAGCCTTTATTGCCATTTTTTTGAATAAATTCTTTTATCTTTTTTTGACTTTCTTTAATTAAATCGTCGATATTTTGGTTTTCATCACCCCAAGGAGATTTGTTTTTTTTAACACCATCGTCCTTTTTATCATTATTTTCCTGTTCGCCCCAAACCATAAACAACCAATTTTTTAAGTTTAATCAAAAAAATATATTAGGTATTAAATTCAAACATTCAAGTAAAATAAATAATAAAAATTTTTATTTACTGTTAATCTTGGTTTATACACCCGCAATATTTTTGTTCACATTTCCGTTTTGGATAAAATTTGGAGTCATTTTTTCCAGCTTTAATAACAATTTCGGCAAGTGATTTTATAAATGCGTCATTTACAGCTTGTGCTGGAACTCTTTCATATCCTTTAGCTCCATTTTCCATTGCTAAGTGATTATATTCCATATCAAGTTCAACTAATGTCTCTGAATGTTCTGATACAAAAGCAATAGGAACAAGAACGATTGTTTTGTTTTCTTTAGATTTTTCAATAATAACATCTTCAGTATAGGGTTTTATCCACTCTAAAGGACCAACTCTTGATTGATAGCAAACAATGTGGTCAATTTTTTTATTTAATTTTTGCATAACAAGTTCGGTGCATTTTTCAACTTGCATTCTGTAGGGATCACCCTGCTCAACAATTTTTTTGGGAAGTCCATGTGCTGAAAATAAAATTGTTATATTTTCAAAATTGTCCTGATATTTATTAAGTTTTTCTTCTAAAATTGCAGCTGTAGCATTAATAAATTTTTCATCATCAAAATAGCAGCATATGTTTTTTGTTTTTGATGCTAATGCTTTTGATGCATATTTATAAAATTCCTCAATAGAAGATTTTGACGTTGTTGTTGAATATTGCGGATATAGCGGTAGTAATATCACCTCGGAATATTTATCAGTTTCTAAGTTTCTTATAATATCATTCATGCGCGGATATGAATATCTCATTGCAATAAATATGTCAAAACCTTCTCCTAATATAGTCTTTAATGCGTTTTGCTGATTTTGTGTATTTTCAAGTATCGGGGAAAACCCACCAATTTGATCGTAAACTTCTGTGGCTTTTTTTCTTCTGGAAGTAGATATTAGAAACGCAATTAATTGCCTAAAGGGGCTTGGAACTGTGATGATATTCTTATCACTGAATAAATTATATAAAAACCCTTTGATTTCAGATCTTTTATTTGGACCACCTAAGTTTAGTAAGACTACAGCTTTTTTCATTTATATTCACCTATTAAGTTTAAAACTTTTTCTACTATATCAATTTTTGTTTCAGGTACTAAACCATGACCTACGTTAAATATGAACTTTCTGTCTTTAAATGAAGTGATTAAATTTTTAACCTCGTCTAAAACAATGTCATTGGGTAATGTTAGTAACATAGGATCTAGATTTCCTTGAAGACAAATTTCATCAGAGATATTTTTTTTGATAAAGTTTATATCTGTAAACTGGTCTATTGCCAAAATATCAGGTTTTACGATACTTGCAAACTCTACGTATTTTTCACCACTTCCTTTAGGTAAACAAATTATTTCCACATCAGGATTTTTTGATTTTAGGGTTGATACAATTTCGTTATTAGGCTCTAAGATGTATTTTTTATATTGCGAATAAGGTAGTATTCCCGCCCATGAATCAAAAATTTTGACTATTTTGCAGCCATTATTAATTTGGTTTTGCAGATGGATTATAGAGTATTTTGTAATGATTTTTATATATTTATCAAACATTTCGTGGTTTTGATAAAGGATTTTTTTAGTATTTTCAAAATCATTTTTTTTAGACCCTTGAGTTAAGTAGCATCCTACTGTAAATGGTCCTCCAATAAATCCTATGAGAGGTACTTTTAAGTTGTTGTTTAAACTTTTTATAGCACTATAAATATTTTCTAGTTTTTTTTCATTAAAGTTTTCTTCAAGAATATTATTTGCATCTTCAATATGAGGGCCTTCGTTTTTTAAAAACGAAACTTTTGCACCTAATGCGTCTAGGATAATAAGAATATCTGAAAATAGTATACCAAAATCTAAATTAAATCTTTCTACAGGTTGTTTTGTAACCTTTACTACGTCTTCAGTTGAATAACAGAAGTCTACAAATGATTCGTATTTTTTCCTGACTTCCATGTATTCTGGTAAATATCTACCCGCTTGTCTCATGAACCATGTTTTGTAAGAATTTATATAATTATATTTTTCCATATTTATTTTGTTTTTTATATATTAGGGGTTTTATAAGTGGATAAAATTTTATACACAATCTTATACACAAAAAACTTATTTGTGGAATACTTTATAAAAAATTCTTATATTACCTTAATTTACAAGGTTTTTACTTTTATGTGGATTGTGTGGATAACTGTGTTTATCCACTTTTCAAATGATTTTTAAAATAAGTTATCCACATGTGAATAAATTGTGTTTTTTTCATGTAGAGAAGTTGATAAATTTGTGTTATAGATTTTTATCTACATAAACTTAAAACTTATTCTGGTAGTTTTAATATTTTCTACAATAATTATCCACACGAGTTATCCACATGGGAACGAATGAACACAAACATATAAATATTTATCTGGTTTCAGATTGTACTGGCGAGACTTTACGTGCCGTTTCACGTGCTGTGATGGATAGATTTGATAATGTTAAGGTAAGCGAAGTCGTTTGCTCGATGATAAGAACAAGAAAACAGATAGACGCATTATTGGCATCTGTAGAAAAACCAGCTGTAATAATGTATACTATTGTTGATGATGCATTAAGAAGTTATCTTAAAGACCTATGCAATGAATATTCCGTTGAATATATTCCTGTACTTTCGCCAATAGTTGTAAAAATGTCAAAAATATTAAATATTTCAACTAATAATCATGTAGGCAGGAAATACGAGCTGGACGAAGATTATTTTGATAAAGTTGAGGCTATTAATTTTGCGTTGCTTCATGATGATGGCAAGGAACTTTCTACTTTAAATAAGGCCGATATTATTTTAACAGGAGTTTCGAGGACTTCTAAGTCACCTACTTGTATATATTTAGCTTATAGAGGCTTTAGAGCTGCAAATGTACCTTTTGTATTAGAGTCTAGTTATACTGATTGTCTTACTCAACTGTCTAATCCAGTAATAATAGGACTTACAATTTCCCCTGAAAGACTCATTGAAATAAGAAGGAATAGACTTATTGCCTTAAATAATGATATATCTAACAATGAATATATAGACCTTGAAAAAATTTACGAAGAAATAGATGCATCGCGTAAATTTTTCTTGAAGAACAACTGGCCAGTAATTGATGTGACAGAAAGGTCTGTAGAAGAAACAGCAGCAAGAATTATAAATATATACAATGACAAATATCCACAATAATACAGTTTTATACGTACTTTCTACTCCAATAGGAAATCTAAAAGATATTACTTTAAGAGCAATTGAAATTTTAAAAGAAGCAGAGGTAGTATTTTGTGAAGATACTAGAAAAACCGCTATACTTCTTAGGCATTATGACCTAGGAAATAAAAAGCTTTTAGTAATTAATAAGGATTCAACAAATAAAGACTTTGCTAAGGCTATTAAAATCCTTGAAAAACAAAGTGCTGTAATTGTATCTGACTCAGGAACCCCAAACTTGTCCGATCCTGCCTCACCATTAATTCAGCTTTGTTATGATAATAATATAGAGGTCATACCCATTCCTGGCGCATCTTCTGTAACGGCATTTATAGCTTCCTTCCCATTTGACGGAAAGTTTTGTTTTTACGGCTTTGTAGATAAAATTAATTCTCAGATTCCCGAAATAATAAATCTAGGTAATTTTATTAAAATGCCTGTAATAATATTTGTTTCGCCATCAAAAACAATTAAGATTTTTGAATATCTAAATTCGTTAGTTCCAGACTGTAAAATATATTTAAGCAAGGAGCTTACAAAGTTAAATGAATTTAAAAAGATTTTTAAAGTTAGTGATTGGAAGGATTTGCTTGAAATACCAGGATTTTTGCTAGACAAAGGTGAATATTGTTTAGCACTAGAGTTCCCTAAAATAATTTATAATGAAGAAGAAATTATTGCCTTTATAAAAGAGAATGATAGCTTTAAAACTAAAGATTTAGCCAAGCTTGTTTCTGCAAAGTTCGATATAGAAAGTACTACTGCATATACAATGATTTTAGAGTATAAAAATGGATTGTAATATTTTATAACATATTTGTACTTGCTTGTAATTAAAAGCTTTTTCATAATCTATTCAAAAAATACAGGAGATCAATTTGAGAGTTGAATATTTTAATATATCTACTAATCATGCTGCAACAGATGATTTTGTTACATATTCGCTTGAGCGAACAAGGTCGCTGCCTTTACTTGATCTTAGATATGAAAATTATATAGATTGCCAATCTAAAGATTTGATTGAGCATATTGCAACAAATTTTGAATATTATTTGATAATCGGTATGGGGGGCGCCTCATTAAATCCTAAGATGTATAAGGCTTTTAAAGACAATCCTAAGGTTTTTGTAATAGATAATCTAGACGCATTTGTAGTAGATAATATTTTATCGCAACTAAATTTATCCAAAACAGCCGTAATATCTATTAGTAAGTCAGGGTATACCTATGAAACTATTTGTCTTACAGAATATGTGATTAATAAGTTTCAAAAATCTGGTGTTATTATTAAAGATAAATTGTTTGCTATTACTAATACTGACACAAAGCTGTATAATATTATTAATTTACACGGCGGAAAATCAATTCCTCATAAAATGAATATTAATGGAAGATTTTGTACTTTTTCGAACGTTGGTTTTTTAATGAGTAAATTAATCGGTTTTGAATATAAAGAGATTTTATTTTATGCTAAAGAATATTATGAAAAGTTATTTGATAAAAGAAATATTGGATTTATAAAAAACTTTTTAAGTTTCCATTCTAACCATGACTCACAGGTTTTATTTACATATGGTAACGTTGTAAATGTTGCTTCCAAATGGTTAGCTCAAATATTTGCGGAGTCTTCTGGAAAAAATGCTAATGGTCTTACGCCTATATGTTCTGAAGGACCAATGGATCAACATAGTCAATTACAATTGTATCTAGAAGGTCCTAAAAACAAGACTTTTCATTTAATGTTAAATTCTCCATATGAAAGCTATCAGGACTTAGCAAGTAGTATGTTTAAAGAATATGATATTTTAGAATCATTATTTGTAGAGGATGGTTATCCTGTAAAAAAAACGTTTATTGATAGAATGTGCGAACAAAGTTTCGCTGAATTTGTAATGTTAAATATTATGGAATGTATTTTGTATTGCTGGTTTGTAGGTAGTAATCCTTTTAGTCAGCCTTCAGTAGATAAAATTAAAAGAATGTCAAAGGAGCTATTATAATGTGCGGGATAGTAGGTATATCATCTGTAGAAAAGATAAAGATAGTTGAGCTTGCATACGATACACTTAAAAAGCTTGAATATAGAGGATATGATTCTTGTGGAATAGCAATCGGAAGTCAAGATTTAAAGCTATTTAAAAAAGCAGGAAATGTAGAAAATTTAAAAAAGCACTTAGATTTTGATGATGAGGCTAGTGTTGCTATAGGTCATACAAGGTGGGCTACACATGGATCAGTAAATGATTCTAACGCACACCCTTTTATATATAAAAATTTTGCTATGGTATTAAATGGTATTGTAGAAAATTATGAGTCAATTAAATCTTATTTAATAGCTAAAAATTATCACTTTACATCTGAAACAGATGCCGAAGCTCTGCTTTTATATATTGCTGATTATTTAAATGATCATTCCCTTGAAGAGTGCATTAAATTCATAAGAGATAATGTTGAAGGAAACTTTTCTTTCTTACTTTTGAACAATAATGATGGAGGCCTTTTTGGAATGAAAAACGGTCTTCAATTGGCGCTTGGTATTGCCCCTGATCTTGTAATGATCGCTTCGGATAAAATGGCTTTTCCTAAGCAAGTTAATGAAGTTATGCAGCTTGAAAATGGAGATGCATTCATAATCAAAGAAAACAATATTACAGTTATTAATCTTGATGATGAAGTGGTTCCACGTAGAACTTTTAAATATGAATTTAATAGTCTTGCTATAGATAAGAATGGCTACGAAACTTTCATGATGAAAGAAATCAATGAACAGGCTTTATGTGGTAGAAGTTTACTCGCTAACTATAATGTAAATAAAAAAGTTTTGTCTACGCTTGATAAAATTAAAAAGCTTAATGTAAAATCGATTCATATTATAGGTTGTGGCAGCTCCTATTATGCAGGCATGCAATTTAAATCGTGGTGTAGAGAGCATTTTGATTATAACGTAGAAGTTTCAATTGCCTCAGAATTTTATTTTTATAAAAATTTTAGCAAAGCAGATTTATATATATTAATTTCTCAATCAGGAGAAACCAAGGACACACTTTTATGTGCTGAAAAGCTGTCCCATGTTAGAGATAAGTTGTTATCGATAGTAAATTCTGAAAATTCTACTTTAGAAAGTTTATGTGAAATGAATTTAGCTATTTACGCTGGAAAAGAAATAGGAGTGGCATCAACAAAAGCATTTTTTAATCAGCTTTTATCGTTATTCTTGATAACAAATAATTTTTTGAAGAGTAAGAATGAAGCTTCTCTAAATTATATGTTAGACAAAGTTGAAATGATTTGTGAAGAAAATCTATATAATAAACAGTTAATATCAGTACTTAAAAAATCCAAGAAAATTATATTATCTTCAAGAGCAACATTGTACCCAATAACATTGGAAATAGCTTTAAAAGTGAAGGAATTGTCATATATATCAGTTGAATCTATACCTTCAGGTGAAATGAAGCATGGATCAATATCATTGATGGATGAGGATACTAGTGTCATATTTTTTATAACATCCGATTGTCCATCTTTTCAGAAAATTTTAATTAATATCAACGAAGTGCATTTAAGAGGGGCTAGAGTTATAATTGTAGGGGATAAAAAATCCATAGAATTGATAGGCAATAAAGCATACGAAAATGTGTGTATTGATATTAAAAATATCGATTTAACTCTGCAGCCTTTTTTATACCTTATAGAAGGTCAAAAGTTATCTTATTATTTAGCTAAAGAATTAGGAAATAATATTGATATGCCTCGAAATTTAGCAAAATCAGTAACGGTTGAGTAAAATATGATAAATACTGTTCCACATGGAACTTTAAACAAAATAAATGAGTTTGTAGATATCGTTTTTAAATTTAACAATGCATACAGATTAGTGGGATCTTTAAACAAAGAAGAATTTAAAAAGTTCCACGTAGAACCAATTTTACTAATGGATAAGTTAATTGATTCTAATAAAATATATGACATTGGTTCAGGAAATGGTGTTCCTGGAATAATTGTTTATATAATAAAAAATGTAGAAATGACGCTTGTAGAAATTGACCGCAACAAAGCATACATATTGAGGGAAATTTCTAAAATGTTGGATCTGGGTATTAATGTTGAAAATAGCGACTACTCTAAGGTTGCGTATGATAAAAATTCTATAGTTCTATCTAAAGGATTGTTAAATGTAGAAGACTGCGTGAAGTTAATGGAAAAAGAAATATCAATAAAGAAAGCTATTTTAGTTAAAGGTAAAAAAGCCTTAGAAGAGAAAAATTCCTTGGAAAATCAGAATTTTACGGTTAATATAATAAAAACGTCCTTATACGAAACAAATTTTGTAGAAATTAATAGAAATGACTCTTAATAGAAATAAAGTAATTGCAATTGTGAACCAAAAAGGTGGAGTTGCTAAAACTACAACAGCAGTTAATCTTGCGACTTCTTTTGCAGCTATAGATCAAAAAACATTGGTTATAGATTTTGATTCTCAAGGTAATGCATCAACTGGTTTTGGTATAGATGCAATTTATAGAAAACAGAAAAATATCTACAAAGTGATAACTGGTCTTACCTCAATAAAAGATGCAATAATACCAACTTCAGTTCCTAAATTAGACATTATACCTGCTACAGTTGATTTAAGTGCAGCGGAAATTGATTTAATTGATTTTCCAGAGCGTGAATTTATTTTAAAAAAATGTCTTAATGAAATTATAAATGATTATGATAGAATAATCATAGACTGCCCCCCTTCTCTGGGTATTTCAACAATCAACGCATTGGCAGCGTGTGAAAGTGTAATTATACCACTTCAGTGTGAGTTTTATGCTCTCGAAGGTTTGGCGCATTTACTTAAAACTGTAGAAAAAGTAAAAAAAAGAATTAATCCTAATCTTGAGATATTAGGTGTACTTCTTACAATGTATGATAAAAGGAACAGGCTTACTGATGAAGTAGAAAAAGATGTTAGGTCATGCCTTAATGAGAAAGTTTTTAAAGTTGTAATTCCGCGTAATGTCAAAATAAGTGAAGCACCATCTCATGGAATTCCTGCGCTTATATATGATCACAGATCGTCAGGATCGCAAGCATATGCATTACTTGCAAGAGAGATTTTACAAAACGAAAAAAGTTTAGAAAAAGCAATGGAGTTTGAATATGAAGAATAGAACATTAGGTAAAGGTTTATCAGCGCTACTTGCTGATGATGAAAGTGATAATTTACAGATGCCTATATCTTCAGCCCAAAATTCAAAATCAATTACAGAGCTTGAAATTGAAAATCTAGTGCCTGGTAAGTATCAGCCAAGACACAATTTTAACGATGAAACAATTTATGAGTTATCATTATCTGTTAAAGACAAAGGAATTTTATCACCTATAATTGTAAGACAATTAAATGATAAATTTGAAATTATTGCTGGTGAAAGAAGATGGCGTGCAGCAAAAATGGCGGGACTTGAGACTGTTCCTGTGATTATAAAAAACGTTGAAGATAGCGTTGCTCTTGAAATTGCTATCTTAGAGAATTTACAACGTGAATCCCTCACCCCAATTGAAGAAGCGGCAGCATATAAAAAATTAGCAGAAGAGTTTAGTTATAGCCACGAACAACTTTCTAAAGCTGTGGGCAAAAGTAGAAGTCATGTTACAAACATGTTAAGACTTTTATCAATGGCGCCATTTGTGCAAAAAATGGTTGATGTTGGTGCTTTAACAGTAGGACATGCTAAAGTTATTATGCCCCTTTCCTTTGAAGAGCAAGAGGAAATAGCTAAAAAGGTAGGTACTGACGGTATGTCGGTAAGAGATCTTGAAGGATACTTAAGTAGCGGCAAAAATATGCGTTCTTCTCGGAAAGAATATTCAGGCAGAAAGGAAAAGGAATTTAATCAGTTTGAAGATGATAACCACCCTCTGGATGATGATTTAGATTACATACAAAAAAGTCTTTCTGAAAACCTGGGTATGAGAGTTATGGTTCAGGAAACTGGTGATGGTGGAAGAATGGTGATTCATTTTTCGTCACTTGAACAACTTGATAAATTAATCCAGCTTTTAAGTAATTAAAATGATTTACGGCTTAGGAAATGATGTTTTAGAAATAGATCGTTTCCTAAAAATTACTTCAAAATATACGGATGAGCAATTATTACGTATATTTACCCCAAAAGAAATAGAACTAGCAAATCAAAAACCTTTATATAAGAATAAATTCTTAGCAGGAAGATTTGCCGCAAAAGAAGCTTTTTCTAAGGCAGTTGGTACAGGTATAGGCGAGCATATTAAACTAAATGAAATAGAGACATTAAGGGACGATAAGGGCAAGCCATTTATAAAACTTCATAATCAAACAAAAATATATGCTGAAAATATTTTTCCTAGTTTATCTACGCATATCTCAATAACAAATACTGGAGATTTAGTATTTGTTACAGTTATTTTATCAAAAGTATAGTTGTTTCAATTTATAATTATTTTGACAAAGGTTAGTATTGTTATAACGTGAATATAAACCTAGTATTTAATTTAATTATTATATTAAAGCTAAGATATATTAACTTGAAAACCCAGGAGATAATAATATGAGCAAAAAATCAGATGAGCGTAAGAAACTAATAGATACCTTTCCATTGATTGACTTACCTTTTAATATTGCGATATTAAATTCAGTTTCTCATGTAAATAATCCTCTAAGATGGCCTAGCGTTCTGCTGGCTCTTCCTAAGTCATATAATGTTTTTAAGGTATTTAATGAAATTGGAAGTGCATTAAAAATATTAAGTGAAGAAGAAATCATTAAGCTAAGTTGTAATGAATTTGAAGATAATAATACCCATATAAGTACTATTATATGCAGTAAATTAGTTCGTAATTTAATAGATGATAAAGTTTTAAATAAAATGACAGACAATAGTAATGATAGATTTATTATTGCTTGTGCAAATCTACAATCATATTATTCAGTTCAATTTGCAAAAATTTCGCTAAAATATAAAGAAATGCAAAATCAAAAAGTGGATCTTTTAGAACTTGCAAAAATTAGAGATGAAATAAGAAATGTTTCAGATAAAATGGTAAATATTCTTTCGGCAATTCTTTCACAAAAAGTATGGAATAAAATCGAAATCGATAAAACAGATTTGAAAGCAGAAGAATTTTATAATTTAGTAGAAAATACATACGGCGAAAACTTTGCAAATCTTATGGCGTTTACTAGAAGAAATTCAGAAAAATATATAAGAAAAGATATTGAGGAAGAAAAAAGATTTGGAAAAATTTCAGGAAATCCGTTTTTGTCAAATTTTGAAAAACAGGGTATATCTATATCTGAAGTATATAGCGGGTACGTTGAAGATAATAAAGATAGATATTCTGAACTTAAAGAAGTTTTCAGCACTGAAAAATTAAAAACAAAGGCTGAAGAGTTTAGTAGAGTGAATAGAGAAAGAGCATTAACTTTTGCGGCTAAGGCTGGTTTCTATTTTAAAAATATTTTATTTCCTTTATATATGGTAAGAGATGAATTTGTAGGTATAGCTCCAGCTGAAAGTGATAAAAAATTTGAAGCAAATATAGTTTTGCCAGATTTAAATCCAAAAATTAGAGAAATGGTTGAAGAAAGAATGAATATTATACAATCTATACAAAAGTAAAAATAAAAGGGAGGAGGAATTACTTGCTCCTCCCTAAACCTTCATTACTTAGCTAAAGCCTCTGTATAGCTAACCTCAAGTTTTGTATCTTCTTTAAATATATTGTATAAACTAGATATAGTCTTTTTATTTTTTGTTATAATGCCTAATTCTCTTTGCACAGAAATGGCTTGATGCCATAAATTGCATGAACCTACATAAGCACGCGCGTTTGAGGTTTGTGGGTCAATTAAAACAGTTTTTGCATGTATATATAGTTTGTAGCTTGGTAAAAAATAAATTTTACCTCCTGCGTCAGAAATCAAAGTATGGTTTACACGGTTAAAATCCATTCCTCCAAATGGGGCAGCTGACATAATAACCTCAACTCTAACGCCTTCTTTCGCCTTTTTATTTAATAATAAGCCAATTTCAGGGTCTGAAAGATCCTGCATGTAAATATGAATCGATTTGTTGGCAGATTTAATTAATTCTTCTAGAATTTTTCTTTGTCCATTTGGCCCCAAAACAATGCCATGGTTTTTGAATAAAGCTGGTGCATTTTGATCATTTATTTCAGGTTTATCGTTAAAGTCATTATCAAATATTTCACGGTATTTTTGAACTAATTTAGGGGAGTCTTCAGAGATAATGAAGTTTCGAGAGTTATAATTTCCTTCATCAAAGTTTAAGGTAGAAATTAGTGACAATTTATCATCTATGTTAATAAATTTATAATGAGACAACAGATATTTATGATCTGCCAAATAACTAACAGATATTCCAGCTTTTAAAAGAATTTCTACTGCTTCATTATTTTGTGAATTGGCAAATGGTGGATGATAAAGGTCAGGTTTATGAAGAAGCACCCTTACCTTTATTCCTTTCCGATTTTTAGAAGATAATATATTGATAATCTCTTTATCTTCCAAACGATACATAGCAAAATCAATAGATTTTTCAGCTGAATTAAGAGCTTTTACAATTTGCTCTTTAGAATGATCGCTAGGGAAAATTAAAAGCTCTTCAGCTAGTGATTGATTCAATGTATTTAAACAAAATAGTAAAGCTAAAATAATAAATCTAAACATGACATATATTCCTAGATAAGTTATATGGGATTTTTCATAGCATAAATATTGCGTATAGGAAAGTAGGTTATTTAACATTTATATAACAATGAATATTATATAAATTATGACCAGGGGGCGAGTTTTTTGAAAAAAACGAGGGGAATAATTTATATCTTCGATTCAAGCCCCCTATTCTTTATTGAAGAAAAAATTACTTCCCGGGGGTGGTCAGTCATTTTTTGATTTTAAATATAACATTTCATTACTCAGGCATTTCATCGCCAAGAATTTTGCCGCCTATAATGTGCACATGAAAATGAAACACGGTTTGACCGCTATCTTTACCAGTATTTGCAACTATCCTGTACCCATTGGGTAGATCTAACATATCTACAGTTTTTCTAACAGATTTAAAGAAATTACCTATATATTCTGGGTCATTGCCAGCGCAAAACTCATGAAATGAAACGGCTTCAACCTTAGGAATTACTAAAACATGAACGGGTGCTTTCGGTTCAAGCGTATAAAATGATAAAACATAGTCATCTTCATATACTTTTTTACAAGGAAGTTCTTTTCTAAGTATTTTGGCAAATACATTATTAGGGTCGTACAGCATATAATTACCTTTCTCTAGATATCTTTGTAATAGAAAATACCTCCAATATATTTTCCGTCAACAAATTCATATCTGTCTAAAGATCCCCACTTAATAAAGCCATATGCTTCATAAAGTTTAATTGCAGCGCTTCTAGTAGATCTTACGCTTACTTTCATCATAGAAAAGCCTAAATATCTTGCCTCTTCTTCTACGGCTTCTAAAAGCTTTCTTGCGATACCATGACCTCTTGCCCACGGCGCTACGAAGTGATTATCAACAGAGCAAGCAAAAGCCATTGTTTCATATGAAGGATGCTGCTTTAACATCTGTATTGAGCCTGCAATAAGACCGTTATAATATGCAATGAACAGTGTTCTTTCCGGTATAGCCAAAACACCAGTAAAGTACTGAGCAATAGAGTCTGTGTCATAGCTATATCTTCTTGAGAAACCAATATTAAAGCCGTTATTATGCTTGATAGTCTCTAAAGTTGCCTCACATAATTCATGCATGGATTTTTTATCAAGTTTTGTTGCTTTTGCAACCTCTATTGAAGCTGCATTTGTAGAACTTATAGCTTGAGATAACACCCTAACCCTTCCTTTCTACCATCATTTGCTTAATATTACCTATTGCTTCAGCCGGATTTAAGCCTTTAGGGCAGGTATTTGCACAGTTCATAATAGTGTGGCATCTGTAAAGTTTAAATGGATCTTCTAACTGATCTAAACGTTCACCTGTAGCATCATCACGTGAATCTGCAAGCCATCTATATGCCTGAAGTAATATAGCAGGACCTAAATATTTATCACCATTCCACCAGTAGCTTGGGCAGCTTGTAGAACAGCAAGCGCAAAGGATACATTCATAAAGACCGTCAAGTTTAGCTCTATCTTCAGGTGATTGTAGTCTTTCTTTGTTTGTCTGAACAGGCGTATCAGATTTAAGCCATGGTTCAATTGATTTATGCTGAGCATAAAAATGACTAAGATCAGGTACTAAGTCTTTGATTACTGGCATATGAGGGAGCGGATATATATTAATATCACCTTTAATATCATCAATAGATTTAGTACAAGCGAGAGTATTTGTACCATCAATATTCATTGCGCAGCTTCCGCAAATACCTTCCCTGCAAGACCTTCTAAAAGTCAGTGAGCTATCTTCTTCACCTTTAAGCTTGATAAGCGCATCAAGTACCATAGGACCGCATTTTTCAAGGTCTAACTCAAATGTGTCAACTGATGGATTTTCTCCTTTATCTGGATCATATCTGTAAATATTGACTTTTTTAACTTTAGAAGCTTTGTAGTTAAGCTTATGAGCCTTTCCCTTTTTAACTTTAGAATTTTTAGGTAATGCCAGTTCAACCATTTTTAATAACCTATTTTGTATGTATTACATATTTATTATAAAATTATTCTTTGTTTTAATAAACTCTTTTCTTAGGAGGTACAACTTTAGCTTCGTCAGTAAGAGTTTGCATGATAACAGGTCTGTAATCAATTGTGGTTTTCCCTTTATCGTCAATATGACAAAGAGTATGTTTCATCCAGTTTTGGTCGTCTCTGTCAGGGTAATCTTCTCTTGCATGCGCACCCCTGCTCTCTTTACGATTATAAGCGCTGTGCATTGTAATAACAGCCTGAGATCTTAAATTATCAAGCTCTAAAGCTTCAATAAGGTCAGAGTTCCAAATGAGTGACCTGTCTGCAATTTTTAAACTTTCAAATTTGTTGAAGGTTTGATCAATTTTCTCACAGCCTTCTTTTAGGCTTTCTTCAGTTCTAAATACCGCAGCATGGTTTTGCATTACTCTTTGCATCTCAAGTCTTAGTTCGGCTGTTGAAGTAGTGCCGTTTGCATTTCTGATTTTATCAAGTCTTGCTACTGCAAAGTCACCATCGTTTTGCTTAAATGGTGCATGTTTTGTTCCAGGTTTTACTAGTTCTTTTGCGCGGTGAGCTGCTGCTCTTCCAAATACTACTAAATCTAAAAGTGAGTTTGATCCTAAACGATTTGCACCATGCACTGATACGCATGCTGCTTCACCTATTGCCATAAGACCGTTTACAACATGGTTAGGATCATTAGCTTTTGGATTTAATACTTCTGTTTTATAATTTGTTGGTACGCCGCCCATATTATAGTGTACTGTAGGAAGTACAGGAATTGGCTGTTTTGTTACATCAACGCCTGCGAAGATCTTAGCTGTTTCAGAAATACCAGGAAGTCTCTCATGAATGATATTGCTATCTAAGTGATCGAGATGTAAATAAATGTGGTCTTTGTTAGTACCGCAGCCTCTTCCCTCTCTTATTTCAACTGTCATTGCCCTGCTTACTACGTCACGCGATGCTAAGTCTTTTACAGATGGAGCGTATCTTTCCATAAATCTTTCACCATTTGCATTTACCAAATAACCACCCTCGCCCCTTACGCCTTCAGTTATAAGGCAACCTGCGCCATATACTCCTGTTGGATGGAACTGAACAAATTCCATATCCTGAAGTGGTATTCCTGCTCTGGTACACATTGCATTACCATCGCCTGTACAAGTATGAGCAGATGTTGCAGAAAAATATGCTCTTCCATATCCGCCCGTAGCTAAGGCTACAATATGACCTTTGAAACGGTGTAAAGTCCCATCAGCTAAATTTAATGCAACTACCCCTTTGCAATCACCTTTCTCATCCATAATTAAATCAATAGCAAAATACTCAATGAAGAATTCAGCGTTAAATTTAAGGGATTGTTGGTATAATGTATGTAAAATAGCGTGTCCTGTTCTATCAGCTGCTGCACATGTTCTTTGTGCAGGCTTACCCTCACCATACTGAGTTGTCATTCCGCCAAATGGACGTTGATAAATTTTACCTTCTTTGGTACGTGAAAACGGTACGCCATAATGCTCAAGTTCAATAATCGCAGGAATTGCTTCTTGGCACATATATTGGATTGCATCCTGGTCACCTAGCCAGTCAGATCCTTTAATAGTATCATACATATGCCAGCGCCAGTCGTCTTCACCCATATTGCCAAGAGCCGCTGAAATACCGCCTTGAGCTGCAACTGTGTGGCTTCTGGTTGGGAAAACCTTACTTATACAGGCAGTTTTGAGACCAGCTTCAGCCATACCAAATGTAGCTCTAAGCCCTGCCCCGCCAGCACCTACAACTACTACATCAAATTCGTGATCAATAAATTTATACGCTTGTGTCATAATACTAACTCAATAAAGTTGTTTGTAGGAAAAATTTAATATGGATGCTTATAATGCTAACCACAGCTATAGCCATTGTAAGATAGCAAGATAAGTACAAAACCATAAAAGAAAGTGTTTTTGTCTTTTCTGAGTAGACATAATCTTCAATTATTACCTTTACGCCTAGCATACCGTGATATAAACCCACTACCGCAAAATAAATAGCAAAAATAGTATTGATCGGTCTTGAGATAAAGCCAAATATTGAAACCCCATCTAGTTGAGGATAAATATATATTGAATATACAGCCCAAATTACAGCTGGAATTAGTAACAATGCACTAAAACGCTGATGGATGTAATGATTGGTGCCAGATTTGACGCTACCTAAATTTCGAGCTTTTGCTATATCAGATTTAAATTCATTTAATGCCATTGATGCTACCTAAAATAAGTATGGATAAGATAAAAATGCTGTAATAAGTATGCTTAAAGCTATAACAATACTGCCAGTACAGGTAGCAAGTTTGATATTGTAGCCGTATCCAGCATCCCATGCTAAATGTCTAATGCCATTTAAAAAATGATAACTTGTTGAAAATAGTACGCCTACTAAGCATGCTTTAAATGTATAGCATAGCCAGGTGCATTCCCTTAGCATCTCATCAATGTTTGTTGCTGAATAGCTACAATATAACATAACAGCAAGTAACCATATAAGTCCTATTAGAGATATATATAATGCAAAGCCTGTTATGCGGTGAAATATAGAGGTTATTGAAGAAATTTGGGGTTTATAAATTGATATGTGCGGCGAGAGAGGTCTATTGGAAATTCCATTAGTCATTCGTGTTACCTAAAATTAAATTTATAAAACAAAGATTAACCTTGAGTTGCGCTAAAGTCAATAATATATAGTAAGGTTAGGTAATATTAATCTGTAAAGAACTAAGTGCTACTTATCCTGATTATTCATGTTCAGTTCGATAGGAATGCCTGATTGTGCAGGAGCAAAGTAATTGCCTTGTAAATAGTTACATCCAAGCTCGATTAACGTTTTAGTTATATTGCCATTTTCAACGTATTCAGCAATAGTTTTAATACCCAGTTTATGGCACATGTCAATAAAGGCTGATACTAATATGACGTTATCGGATGCTGACGCTAGATCTTTAATAAATGATCCGTCAATTTTAACGTAATCAGCAGATAAAGCCTTAATTTGTCTGAACGACGTATAACCTGCCCCAAAATCATCTATAGCAACTCTGCAGCCTAAATTCTGAAGCTGAGCTACAAACATCGCTGCCTTACCAAGGTTCTTAATAACAGATGTTTCAGTAATCTCTACTATAAGCCGTGGTAATACTTTCTGATGTAAATTTAAATAAGATAAAATGTTTTCAAAAGCAGCTTCGCTTTCAAAGCTTAAACTTGAAATATTAAAACCCATACATAATTCTGAGTGCTTATATAGCATATCAATAGTCATTTCCATGGATATATTGTCTATCAAATTGATAAATCCATATTTTTCAGCAGTAGTTATGTAAGGTCCGATTGAAATTAGCTCGCCCTTATCATTCTTAAGTCTTAATAAAGCTTCGTAATAATGAATGTCACCTGTAATGCTGTCCACTATAGGCTGAAAAGCTAAACTATAATTTTTAAAATGTAATGATTTATGAACAAAGTTTGCTTGCTGTATTTCTTTTTGTAGTTCTTGCCTTATAGCTAGTACCTGTTTGAAACTACAAAAATTTTCCTGAGAGTTTTTAGCGTGATCAAGTGCTATAATACATTTGTTTATTACATCCTGAGAATATTGATTATCTTCGTAGTTAGTGTGATAAAACCCTATAACTGAATGGAAGTAAAAATGAGCGTTATTTTTATTAAAACCAAACTCATGCATTTTAGCAAATATCTCGTATGCAATAGATAAAATTTCTTTATCATCTTTATACTCATTAATAATGCACAAGTAGTGGTTATGGTTTATAACCTCGACTCTCAAAGAATCAGTCTGAATAGCAACACCTAAATTTTCCACCATTTTATAGGTGTCCTGATTTCCATATAAAAATAAAAGGTTATTGAAGTTTTTAATTTCAACAAGAAAATAACAAGAACGTTTGTTAAATTTGATATTTTGATCTATAATATCAAGTATTCTAGAGGCATAAAAATCTGTGATTGTATGATAAGTCTTGGGATTAATTTTTTTATCCATTTAAAGTAACCAATAAACCAATGAATTATAGCCACAAATATCATGCGGGTAATTTTGCAGACATAGTAAAGCATTATACCCTAATTAGTACAATAGAGTATTACAAAAATAAAAATAAACCAATCATTTTTTTTGATAGTCATGCAGGTTACGGATTATATGATCTAAATTCACCTGAGGCAAATCGTAGTGGTGAAGCGAGCTTTGGTGTTAAAAGTGTGTTTGATAAATTAGAAGAAACAGCTCCAGTTTACTATAATATTATAAAAAATTATAACGAAAATAAGTTACGTTATTATCCAGGATCATCTTTAATAATAAGTCATTTGATGAGAGAAATTGACAGGGCTTTTTTTATTGATAGTCATAAACCAGCCATAGATAATTTAATACAATATAAGAAGCCAAATATCATTTTACATAATAGAGACGGTTTTGAAGCTATAAAGGCTTTGTTACCAACCACAGAAAAAAGGGGTGTCATTATTATTGATCCTGCTTTTGAAAAACATAAAGATTTTGAAAGTATAAAGTCATCGGTTAGTTATCTTCTTAAATCATTCAGTAACAGCACTATTATTATATGGTATCCAGTTAAAGAAATTGATATAAAAGACGAATTAATAAAAATTACCGAGACTAATAAAAAACAATATTTAAACATCAGAACAAAAATTATGCATCCTGATTTTCAATTTGGAATGAATTTGTGTGATACTTTTGTCATAAATCCAACTATGCATTTAAAAAATGATATGACAAATTTAAAGGAAACGTTAATCAATTGCTTCTATGATTTAGACATCAAAGGAAATTGTTAACTCATATTTCTATATAGTTCAATTGTTTATTGAAATGTATAGAGAATAGGTTTATTATAATATTAATAAATAAATTTTGGTAGATATGTCTGAAGGGAAAATAGAAAGTGATCCTCTTTTTGTAGGCTTAACACGTCCACCTATGCTTGGTGGCGTGCCTCAAACATATTTAGTAGTGAATGTTATGGTTGGGGTTTTGATGTTCATTAACTTTGAAGCTAAAATCAAGTCAATGATTGCCATGGCACTTGCGCATTTAGTTGGGTATTTAATTTCTTTTAGAGAACCAAGGTTTATGGATTTGTTTTTTGTTAAAACGCAAAAATGCAATAAATGTAGAAATAAATTGTTTCATGGGGCTAATTCCTATGATCCATATTAAAATGGTATGTTAATGTTTAACATGTTCACAAAAAAATCTAAATATTCAAAATATGCAGATCGTGAAACATCTATGCAGGAATTTATACCTTATAAATGTCACTGGAATAGAAAGACATTGCTTACTAAAAAAGATGAAATGATCCAGGTGATAAAAATTAATGGATTTTCTTTTGAAACAGCTGACGATGAAGATCTGGATATTAAAAAGAATGTTAGAAATATGCTTTTCAAAGGTTTGGCTACAGGTAACCTTGCATTATATTTTCATATTGTTAGAAGAAAGCAAAGTGTTTATACGGCTAAAGAAGAAGCTATAGATCCAAACATTAAGCTTGAAGAAGATTTTTCTACTTATGTAGATAAAGAATGGAAAAAGAAGACCCAAAACCAACACGCTTTTACAAATGACTTATATATTACTGTTATAAGAAAAGCAGATACAAAAGGTGCTGCTATTATTGAGCATTTATTCAAAAGTGTTCAGCAAAAAACCGATAAAAAAGCCTGGGAACGCAATATGCGTGAATTCTATGAGCAATTAGAAGAAGCAGTGAGCAGGGTGGTTACAAGTTTAAGTGAATATAGTCCAAAAGTTTTAAGTATTGTTGAAACACCAGAAGGTACGTATTCAGAAATTTTAGAGTTTATGTCTAAAATTATTAACTGGTCATGGACAGAAGATGAGAAAGTTCATGTTCCTACTTCAAGAATTGATAGGTACTTAGGAAAAGTTAGGCATTTCTTTGGTGCAAAGTCTATAGAGTTAAGAGGCCCTCATTCAAGTAAATATGCTGGAATGATAAGTATTAAGGAATATGGCCCTAAAACATCTGCAGGACTTTTAGATGGCTTTTTACAAATGCCATTTGAATTTGTAATAACTCAGTCATTTTATTTCATTAACAGGCAGGTTGCTATTGAAAGTATGCAAATGCAGCAAAATCGTATGGCAAACTCTGGAGATAAAGCTGTATCACAAATCGCAGAAATTACAGATGCATTAGATATGGCAATGAGTGGAAACATAGGATTTGGTGAGCATCACTTATCTGTTATGTGTATAGAAGACTCTATAAAGCTTCTTGATAATGCTATTGCTATGGCAGTTGTTGAGCTATCTAATACAGGTATGATGGCTGTACGTGAAAAAATGAATATGGAGCCAGCATTTTGGGCGCAATTACCAGGTAACTATGATTTTGTAGCTAGAAAATCCCAGATAAATACATTAAACTTATCAGGGTTTAATTCAATGCATAATTATCCTGTTGGCAAAAAATACGGTAATCATTGGGGTGAATATGTTACAGTGCTAGACACCACATCAGGAACCCCTTACTATTTTAATTTCCATTTAAGAGATGTAGGGCATACTTTAATAATAGGACCTACAGGGGCTGGTAAAACTGTTCTTATGAACTTTTTATGCGCTCAGGCACAAAAGTATAAATGCCGCATGTTCTTTTTTGATAAAGATAGAGGTGCTGAGATTTTTATCAGAGCTTTGGGCGGCGTATATAATATGATTAATAGCGGTACAAAATGTAACTTTAATCCATGTCAGCTACCAGATAGCCCTGCAAACAGGAACTTTTTAATTGAACTTATAAAATTACTGGTGACAACTAATAATGAACAACTTTCTGCTGAGGATATAGCTTTGATCAGCGATGCTGTTAATGGCAATTATAAATTAAAGCCTGAAGATCGCAGACTTTCAAATATAGCGCCATTCCTAGGGATAGCTTCGCCTGGGAGCATAGCCTCAAGGCTTACAATGTGGTATGGCTCAGGAAATAGAGCGCAGGTATTTGATAATGATACGGATAGCCTGAATTTTGATAATTCAAAAATATTTGGCTTTGAAATGGGAGAGCTTTTGAAAGATTCTTTATGCTTATCTCCAATACTCACATATTTATTTCATAGAATTAATATATCACTCGACGGTACGCCAACAATGATTGTGCTTGATGAAGCATGGGCATTAATTGATAATCCTGTATTTGCCCCTAAAATTAAAGACTGGCTAAAGGTACTCAGAAAACTAAATACGTTTGTTATATTTGCTACTCAAAGTGTTGAGGATGCTAGTAAAAGCCAAATTAGCGATACACTTATACAGCAAACAGCGACTCAAATATTCCTTCCAAATTTAAAAGCAACTGAAGTTTACAGAACTTCATTTATGCTGTCCGCAAGGGAATTTACACTCATTAAAACAACAGATCCAAGTAGCCGTTATTTCCTAGTTAAACAAGGAAATGATGCGGTGGTAGCAAGGATAAATTTAGCAGGTATGACAAATATTATAAATGTTTTGTCGGGAAGATCGGATACAGTATTATTACTTGATGAAATAAGAAATGAAGTCGGAAATGATCCGAAAAAATGGTTACCAATATTTTATGAAAGAGTAGGCAAGAAAGCAGGGTAAATATGTTTAAATTTATTACAACAATATTTTTGATTTTATCAATTAGTTTCTCAGCCTTTGCTGAAGATGATGGCAGACTGGATGGAGTATTCGATATTCCAAACGAAAGAAAGGATGACTCGTGTATTCAAATGTATTCTTTTGACAGGCTAATCAATATATTAGCAACTCTTGGTATATATTACTGGTTTTCTAATGATTTTAGAATGATACATCCAGAGGGTGAGACTGAAACATCGTGTACTAATCCAGTAAAAAACGGTGATGATATTTCAGAAGAAGATCGTGAGGGTATTAAATATGTCTATATTCCTTCATTTTTTGGTCTGTTTGATGTTGGTCCAGTTTATAAGCCGAATGGTAAGGGTTTAAAAGATGGTGAAACAATAAGCCACGGTCTCATCTCTTTAAGAGGTAAAAATGTTGGTGATATGCTTTGTGTTCAATGGGCCATGACACTTGGGTACAGAACAGTTGGTTGTAAATATAGACAGATGCCAAAATATGAAGGTTCAGGGGGTGGAAAATGTTATGTGAGTACCCAGCTATGTTCTAATCGTGTTCTTGAAGATTCTAAGTCATTTTTACCAGTAACAGCACCACTTGTCGAGTGCGTGCATCAGGCAGTCAAAACTTTTTTCCTTGGTGATGGAACGGAAAATTGTAAAACAGCTTTAGCGGCATTTCAGGAAAATTTAAGAAATATTGTGATGATGCTTCTTACATTATATATAATATTTTTTGGTATAAAATTAACACTGGTTAGAGAGGTTAGCAAAGGAGAGGCGTTTTTATTCCTGATGAAAATGCTACTTGTAATATATTTCTCTGTTGGATTTAGAACAAGTGGTGGATATAGTCATGGTGTAGAAGAAATCTTTAATTTCTTTATAGGCGCTGCTATACAATTATCGCAAATAGCCGTGACCGCTGGAAATGAGGGCGGTTTGTGTATGTATCCAATGGAAAGCTATTCCAATAAAATGATTATGGCGTGGGATTACTTAGATTGTAGAATGGGATATTATCTCGGTATTAATTCGGTAGCAAGAACAGGCGCTAATATATTAGGATCAATTGCAACTTTATTAGGTTTAATGTTCAACCCGTTATTCTTATTAATCGCATTAATTACATTGCTATTTGCATGTTTCTTTATAGGAATAATAATTCACGTTGTACATTCGTTTATGATATCTCTTATTGTGATAACTATAATAACATTCTTAGCACCTATATTTGTACCTATGGCGCTATTTAATCAAACCAAACAAATGTATGAGGGCTGGCTGAAAACTTTAATAGGAAACACGGTTCAGCCGATTATTTTAATGTCATTTCTAGCATTCATGTTTGCAATTATGGATGATATTATTTTTCCAACTCCAGGTTGTAAGTGGCAGCAGGCAAATGATCAAAGCACAACGATGACAAACTTTATGAATACTATGTTTGGCAGCAGTATGGGCAATAGAACCTGGACAATGTGGGAACTGAAAATCAATGATGAGGCTACCTCACAAGAGCAAGCAGATTGTAAAACAAGTTTTGGGTTTTTAATGCAATGTATTGGATCTAGTGGTACCGAGGGCTGTCCTAAAGATGATGAATTTTGGCAAGCATGTGCTAATGCAATGGATAGTGTCTTGCAGTCATTGCTATTTATGTTCCTATTCTTCTTCTTTATAGGAATGGTAGAGTCAATCGCTGCCGATATTTCTGGTGTACAATCTATGGGTGGAGCCGTAAGTCCGATGGCATTATTTAATAAAGCTATGGAATATACGCAACAAGCCGCAGGTAAAGGTGCTGCCAAGGTATCTAAAGCTATACAGAGTAAAACTAGCAGAGGCGGTGGTAAAGGAGGTGGTGCTGGAGGAGCTGGCGGCGCTGGTGGTGGTGGCACACCATAAAAGTTGGTTATTAGATTTAGGAAGGAATGCAATATATAGAGAAAGTTATGCTAAAAGTAATAGATAATATATTTAGGAAAAATATGATAGCAATGATAGCAGTATTGCTGCTATCGGGGTGCTATCCACCGATTCCTTTTATGGAGACATGGTGCATTCCGCCTATTACTGATGAAGATTTTGATGATGGTGGGAAAGTTAAGACAAGTACACAGGTTGGTCATACTATACAGGCTAACGGTGTTTATAATTATGGAACCACAACTGTTTATGATGATCAGGGCAGACCTTACGAAATAAGCATTCCTCAAGTCAGTGATCCAATTTTTTATACAACCCCCGGTGTAGAGGCCGCTGCCAAAACTAATATAACAATAAAAAATATTATCGGTCAGTATTATAAAGGACCAAGTCATTTTATTGCCCCTAAAAACGGTAATTATCAAAAAGCTGTTGCTACAGGAGAATTCGATACTTCTTCGGGTAAATATATTGGTAAAAAATTTAGAATCAAAAATGGTCAAGCTTTTGATGTTGTAGATGACAAGGGTCAATGTGTCTATGTTCATGGTCTTAAAACAGATCCAGAGGCATCTGATAAAATATTAATTACGATTTCTCCTGCAGATAAAACATACTATGATGATGCTAGTAAAATTAATAGTATGACCACAAAACTTAATATATCCAAAAAATGGGTAGAAAGAGATAAACTAGATGAAGATGCTAAAAACCACGGTTTAGAAGGTCAGGAAGATAAATGGTATAAGCAAAAGCTTGCTAGCAAAATATATTTTAGAGTGGGAGCTGTACAGCATAAAATTGTAGGATACGGTAACGTTCCCAATCCTATTGGCGAAGAAGATGAAAAAAATAATGAAGCCGATATGAATATGGAATATAGCCAGACTAGAGAGAAAACGGCATTCGTGGATGGATGTTTAGGACTTGAAGTTGCAGCTGATAAAGAAAATGATGGTGAAGTAGATGTTAACATATTTGTCCAGGTTTATAAGTCAAAAGTAGGGTCTGGAATAGTTGAGCTACCATTATCTATGATGGTTGTGAAGTGTTCCACACCAGAGGGATGTAATCCAAATTATGACTTAAGTCAGGCTGCATTTGTAAAAGACTTCGGTAGGGTAGTTGAAAATGTACCGTATGATGTAGAGCAGGGTGGCAAAATGTGGTTTAAGATAGATGTACCTGCAAGTGAAATGAAAGAATATAATGGCTATCTAAACATCAATTTTGAAACAGAAAAATGGCAAGGTGCGCAGGTAATTTATTTGCCGATTATTAAGGTAATTAAAGAAAAATCATCAAATGCCATGACTAAAATATATCGAGATTTAATGGTCAATACTCATTTAGTGAAAATAGTACAACTATCCCTAATGATATGGCTGAGTTTAAAGCTTATCAAATTTGTTATGGGTACTGATAAACTGGGTGCTAATGAAATGGTTACAGCGATAGTGAAATTTAGTATCGCCATGATGTTTGTTTCTGAATCGGGTTATCAATTTTTAAACGTAACAGTTTTTAATGCGCTTATAGGATTGCCTGAAGCAATCATATCAAAAATGGATATGAGTAATTTAGGATATAGTTTTATCACCAGGGTTCAAAATGAAGACGTTATGAATCCTTTCACATTTATGGATAATATTTTGGCATTAATATTTAATATCAACGTTATAATCAGATTCATATTCTTAGGTTTAAGTCCAGGCGGTATATTAGTTGTAGCTGTTGTTTTGATGACAGTGTTTATGATACTAAGAGGTTTTGTTAAAGCTTTCTTTATATATGTCTTTGCAATAATGATGATTAGGTTCTTATTAGGTATATCTCCATTTTTTGCACCGCTTATTGTTTGGGAAAATCAAACAGTGAAAAGCGTAGCAGAAAGATACTGGAGTGTAATCTTTAGATTTGCTATGGAGCCAGTGATTTTAGTTATAGGGTTAATGGTTATAGCTTCTATAATTATAATCATGCTTAAAGCCTATGTATTTAATTTGCAGCTCTGCTTTAAATGTATGGTTCCGATTAGGCTTGATCTTGGTCCATTTAATTACATACCGCTAATTTCAGAAATTACACATGCATTATGCTTGTGGGGCTTTATGCCGTGGGGTGTTGATAATCTTGGTAGCATCCATGATACCGGTTTCTCATTTAATCCATTTAGCGGTAGTCTAGGTATGCAGATCATGATGGTAAGGATGCTTTTCCCTGCTATTGGATTATTAATTTTAGCTAAGGTTTATGAAGGTTATATAGACTTCTCAAGTACCCTTGGAAATATGCTTGGATTCCAGTACCTGTCTGGTGGTATGGGGCAAATGGGTTCTAAAACTAATACAGGATCTGGTGCTTTTGGTGCTGCAGGAGCAATATTAGGTGGCGTTTCAATGGCTAAAGGACTTATCGGAAAAGGCGTCGGTATGGCTGGTAAAGCAGTAAGAGATAAAATTGAAGACCGCATGGATAAAAATAAAGAAGAGAAAAGAATTAGCAAGGAACATGCAGCAAAAATTGCTGATATTAAAAATGATATGAGCGTAATGAACGCAGATTTGCAAAATGTTGATAATAGAATTAATCAAATTGCAAATAATGCGAAACATACCAATCCTGCAGGTGTAGGAGCAACTAACCCGATGAAAGATGGGGTTATTAGCGTCCTTAATAAAGATGCTCGTGGGGAGATTACCAACCTATCAGATAATATTGCAGGTGTAAATAACAGTAACAACCTTACATCTAATGAACTTAGAGCGCTCGCAGGAGAGCATTTAGAAAGACTTGAACTTGCGAGTAATAAAAATTTACTCCATATGAAAGAGCAAATGGAGGATTTAAATAATCTTATAGCTCTAAACGCAGGTGGTAGTGCAGCTAAAACTGCGTTGCTGCATGATAAAACAGAAGAAGTTAAAGATAATATTGATACATTATTGAATCAGCAGCTTATGGTAAATGAACAGTCAAGAGAACTGAATACAAAAATGCTTGAACACGACAGAGCAGAAATTGAAAGACTTAAATTTGAGAAAGTTGTGTCACCTGATAAAGCAGATTTTTGTGATCAGCAACTTGAACGTCTTAATGATTCTATAAATATGTACAATCATTATAATGCGCAGTTAGAGCATATTAATAATACTCTGGCTGATTTCCAAAACAATGTGAATGGATCGTTTACAGATATTATTAATTCAGCTTCAAATATTAGTAAGGCCGATGCTGAAGATAAATTAACAGGTATTAATAATGCTCTTAATGATATTTATAATATGCAAAATGATGGTAGAAGCACAATACATGATAAGGTCAATAGCTTCTTCGATGCATATGAGCAAGAAACTCATACAAAAGAAGACTCTATGTCAGAAATTGAGAAAGATTTATGGGGTATATTTAATACTGGCGCAGGTATTGACGTATTTGACGAAGCGGCGTTTGACAATTCATTTGATACAAAATTTAAAGAGCTTGCTAGGTTACATAATTTACCTGAAGCTGATAGAGATATTCAGGAAGCAGGTTATAGACAAAAAGCTAAATTTGCATGGAAATTACATTTAAGAGATAGCGGTGTTGCAAACGTTTTATTTGATGTTAATGAAACCAGATGGCTTAATGATATGGGTATATAAGATGTTAAGAATGATAGAGAATATTAAAAAATTATTTTTGCAATCTACCCAGAAGATAATTATTGTTGCTGCGTCCTTACTTGTTTTTTCATGTGATAGTAACGAGTGTTTTTATAGACCTGGGACAGCTCCATATAAAGAGTCATATCAAATAGTCAGGGCAGATGGTATCAGAGTTCCAATGGGTAGTCATGGAAATTATGGTAGAATTGGTTATGAAGATGTTGAGTATAATATTTTAACAGGTCTTCCCGAAGATAAATACACCAGGGGGCAATGGCAGGATGTATCGCCCATAGCTAAGGATAAGAATATAAAAATTTCTGTAACTGGTGACGTTTACCTTGAAAAAATTGAACAATTTGTAGAAGTATCATTTCAGGGAACGTCTGCAACTGAGGTTGATATAAATGGTAAGGATCTTATAGTAGCGAAAGATGATCTAATTATTATAACAAAAGATCATTCTGGAACTATGAATTTTAAATCTGTGGCAGGATTTGATTCAAATTATAAGAATAGGGTTATAAATTCTGATAGTTCTATTAATCTACCTTCGGACAATACCTCAGCTGGTAGTTTTATTAAAAATCTTGTAAATACCAGAGGTAACGATACCGATCAAAAAATTATCAGCATGTACGGATTTTGTAGAGAAAAATATTTAGATCAAACATCTGCTACAATACAAAGCTATTTTGCAAAGCCCAGAGTATATCCACAGCAAACATCGGAAACTTTGCTAAACTGTTTCCATTATGATGGAAGGGGTGTTCAGATATCAATGAACAATAATACTGTACTTAAAGATAGTAAGCTGCCATTTAGTTCGACTGGTGCATTTGTGCCGTCTGATATGTTGTCTGATCCAGAAAAAATTAATAATGCAGAAAAGACGTTTTACCCATTTGACTATTCTATTGATAAAGATCCCATGATTTTTGAAGTAATTAAAATTAAAAATAATCAGGAAGGCAAATTAAGAATTGTACTGGACAAAAGCTTTTTTGCTGGTGCTGCTGAAGATGGATATATAGGGGGGTATAGATTTAAAATTACCCGATATACCTCTATCAACAAGAACGGGCAAAGAATGCATTTAGCTCTGGCAGATCCTGGTTTGGATATTAGTAACTGGACTCTTGATGAAGTAAGTAATAATAGCTCGGTAATACTTCGTCCTCCAATTGTAAATTCTGATAGTTTTATTGCTCCCAAAAACGGTAAATTATGGGCAAGAATTTTTGACAATAATTACAATGATAATTTAGATCAGTACTATCTGACGTTACAACAAGAGTCAGGTATAAATACCTGGAAAGGCGTATTTAATAATTTTGTAACCCCGCTGAAAAGAAAGTTATATAAGACTGTTGAATCTACTTATGCCAGAACGGTTACTAATAAAAGCTTCCAAACAATTGTAAAGCTCATGATGATTCTCTCGCTGATACTATACATACTTTCCTTCTTATTGGGGTTTGTAAGAGAGTCTCAGGAAGAGTTTATGAAAAAGCTTTTAAAACTTGGGATAGTATCAATATTAATAAGCGATTCTTCATGGAATTTCTTTAATAATCATTTATTTATGCTTTTTGAACACGGTACTGATCAATTGCTAAGTATAAGCGGTGCTTTGGGTAAGACTGCAGGTCCATTCGACTGGATGGATAATATGATGTATCTGTTTCTTAATGATTATCTAGGAATAAGACTTGCGTCATTGCTTGTTGTGGGACCGTTTGGTATAGTAATGATTATAGTGATGCTATACGGCGTATTGTGCTTACTTATGATTACAGTTAGAGTATTCTTGATATATTGTTTGATGATGATATGTACAGCTTTCCTGATATCGCTTTCACCAATATTTATAGCATGCTTATTGTTTAAAAGAACCACTACTTTATTTAATCAATGGTGGCAGCTTACAGGTTATTTTGCTTTTGCACCATTTCTTATCATCATTGGTGCAGTAGTAATAGTTTATATTATTGACAGTTTTGCCGACAGAATTTTGGGTAATCAAATCTGCTGGAATGATACAATGTACATTTATATTTATATATTTGGATTCATTAAAATTAAAATTGCCACATTAAGATGGCTTGTACCAGATCCTATGAAGTATGGATTTAGTCCTGTTGAATTTGCAATAGGTGGTTCGGCTGATACGAGTTCTGCTTTAAGTGCGGTTGTAATGATGCTGAAACTAGTAGCCGATATGATAGTGTTCCTGATGCTTGTTAAATTGATTGAGCATTACGTAAGAAACGCTGAAAAATTAGTAGCTATGATGATGGGTATTCACCAAAGTGCAGCTGGTGCTTCGGCTGTTATGGACAGAATTATAGGGGTGGGTAAATCTATTGCAGCAGCGGTAATGACTGGTGGTAAAAGTGCTTTAATGCAAACTTTCTCGAGTAAGAAGAAATGATAGATAGAGTATTACATAGTTTTAAAATTTTATTGGTACTGTTTAGTTACCTATTTCTTACATCATGTGTGAATCCTACCGAATTTAAATGTATTCCTGCAGATAGTTTTGGTAATTTAAAGAACTTTGCAATTAATTCAAGCTTGAAATTTATTAACCCAGGTTTTGGTTCAAATGCCTATGAAATAGGGCAGTGGTATGACACAGGTGAATTAGTAAGCGGTATAAATAACTTAGTTGTAGTAGTCAATAATTCCGATAAATCTATTTTGTCGCATTGGAATAATCGCTTTACACAACATACTAAGGGAGCGGGATTATACATGCTTATTGCTGACCCAAAAAACCCTCATCCAAATAAAGATTATAGAAGCAATCTAAATCCTGCACAGTATGAAGGAAATTTTGTATACTCTCTGCACTGTGATGGCAGTTCATGCCCATCTGATAAAGGAGAGCCTGCAGGTGGTATAATTATAGAAAATACTGAAGAACTAGCAGGCAAAAAAATATATTTTAAAATTCTAGATACTGATTATTCAGATAATAGCGGTTATTATCAGGTTACAATTAGATCGGGGCTTTATAAAAGTGCTAATGATCCTATTACAAAATTAGTATTACTGGTGAAAGAAAGGGTCACAAGAGCCATGAAAAGGCTTTATGAAGGCGTGATCAATAATATAATTTTCCAAGGCATAGTCAAAGTATCATTGGTGGGGTATATAGCCTTCCAGTGTATTTTGTTTGTTATGGGACTTATAAGAGGATCTTTAGGCGAGTTTATTATTATACTTTCTAAGCTAGGAATTATCCTCACTTTAATAAGTCCAACAGCTTACAATCAATTGTACGATTTATTTGTAAATGTATTTATAGGAGGTCTTGAACAGCTGACGGCAATAGTATCAGGATATTCAGGTAATACAGCTGGGGGTATATTTGGAGATATTTTACAGTCCGTTGCTAATGACGATATATTTAATAAGCTTGTAGGTCTTGTATATGCTAACTTTGGAATGGGGTTATTGCTGTTTATACTGTACATTATAGTACTTACAGTACTTGCGTGTTCTGTAATTTACTGTGCTTTCTTATATATATTGTCTATAATGTCTATAGCCTTCATGATTTCTATAGCACCATTTATTATGCCATTTATCTTGTTTAAGAAAACAAATGAGATTTATGAAAATTATATGAAGGTTCTAACATCTTCAATGCTGCAAGTTGTTATTGTAGTTTCATTTTATGCATTTTTCCGTGACGTTGCTATGAATTATTTCCAACGAAACTTAGGTTACAGAGTTTGCTGGGAAACTGTAGTGGACTTAGGAATACTTAAGTTCTATAACTGGAAGGTTAATATTGAAAATACTGTTGCTAAGATAGATGTACCAGGTAATTTTATAAATTCAGATGGTAAAATATGTCAGCCCTATATGTGTCAGGCATACAGATATGTGAACCTGCCATATTTAGTACCTGCGCCTGACAAGGTTCCTGAGGAAGCTAATGGCGGCAGTTTTAAAAACCTGACCCAAGAACAGATGGATGACTATTTTATATCAAGTTATGAGAATGATCAGAAGCTTATAGACCATTTCTTTGAAGAGCATGGTCCAACTACAGAAGAAGCAGGGATGCTTATAGCAGTTGTTGTATTATTCTTCTTTACTGGGTTTATGATTTCACCGATTGCTAAGATTCTTTCTAACATGCCGTTCAGCTGGGGTAGCGGAGGAACTGCTCTTGATCAGGCAGATGGAATGGCCAATAAGATTGGTGGTGGCGTAAGGGATAAACTCTTTAACGCGACTTTAACTACGGTTCAAGAAGGCACAAAACTAGGCGTTAAAACAGCTACAAATGTTCCAAAATATACCTACAGAGGCGCTAAAGCACTTGGTCAGGCGATTAAGAAGAAAATAGATGAAAGTAAATAAACTTTATAAATCTGTTTTATTCTAGCCATAATTGTGGTTTAATAATCATAATTTCAAGGTAATTAATATGGCTAATGTAGTTGAAATATCAAGTTATGATGAGTCAAAAGGGCATTTAATTCCGGTTTTTCTTTCAAAAGTTCAGGCAGGATTTCCTTCTCCAGCAGACGATTATGTGGCTCAAAAATTAGATATTAATAAATATTTGGTGTCGCATCCTACAGCTACTTTTTTTGTAAAAGTTGCGGGTGATTCTATGAAAAATGCAGGAATTTTAGATAACGACATGCTGGTAGTTGACAGATCTATAGATGCATCGCATGGTAAAATTGTTATAGCTATAATAAATAACGAACTGACCGTTAAAAGATTATATAATAAACAGGGCAAAATCGAACTTCACGCAGAAAATGAATTATATTTGCCTGTAAAAATCAATAGTTATGACGAGCTAAGAATATGGGGTGTAGTAACTGCGGTTGTTAGGAAGCTATAATGTACGCTCTTGCTGATGGAAACAACTTTTATGTCTCATGCCAAAGGATATTTGAGCCAAAGTTACATGATGTTCCTGTAGTTATACTTTCTAACAATGACGGGTGCGTTATTGCAAGGTCTAATGAAGCTAAAGCTATTGGTGTACCAATGGGCGCACCAATTTTTAAATACCAGTATTTGATCAAAAAACATAATGTAAAAGTATTCTCCTCAAATTTTGAGTTATACGGTGATATATCATCTAGAATGATGCAGCTCCTGTCTGAGCTTTCAGATAATATTGAAATATATTCAATAGACGAAATGTTTATGGATATAACTAAAGAAAGGGATCTGGCTCAGTTCGCGGAGAAAACTATTAAAACTATCTCGAAGCAATTAGGTATGCCTTTATCTATTGGAATAGGTTCCACAAAAGTATTGGCCAAGATAGCAAATTATCATGCTAAAAAACATTCTAAGCTAGGATATTTTATTATAGATGAAAGCAATCTAAAGCAAATCCTGGAAAATTTACCAGTAGATGAAGTATGGGGAGTTGGCAGGCAGCTTGCAACCAGATTAAAAACTATAGGAATACTCACCGCATGGCAGCTTGCTAATGCTAATTCTAAAGTTTTAAGAAAACTTCATAATGTGGTTTTGGAAAAGTTACATTTAGAGCTAAATGGTACAAAATGCTTCGATCTTAATGAAGTGTCAAGTAGCAAAAAGTCTATAGCAAGTAGCAGATCATTTAGCTATGCTGTTGAGAAATTAGAAGAGTTAGAGGAAGCAGTGGCGCATTATGTTGCAAGAGCTACTGAGAAACTTAGAAGCCAGAAAAGTTTAGCTAATGCAATGTATGTTGTAGTAAAAACTAATAGATTTCAAAAAGATTATTATAAAAATTCCAAAATATATAACTTTATCAATCCAACTAATGATACTGGCTTTATGATAAAAGCAGCAAAAGAGTGCTTAAAGGAAATTTATGTAAGCGGATTAAAATATAAAAAAGCAGGCGTAGTCTTACTTGATATTGTTGGGGAAGATGAGGCGCAGGTTCCGTTGTTTAAGGTAGATCTCCCTAATATAAAACTGATGAATGTTATGGATAATATAAATAACGAATATGGGAAAAATAGTATATTTTTTGCTTCACAAGGCATAGAAAGAAAATGGCAGGCAAAAAGCACCATGAAATCCCCAAGCTATACTACCAACTGGAATGAACTACCAGTAGTGAAGTAGTTTAAATATAAAACACAACTCGTTTTCTTAATTTATTGTATATAGCATAGCTTATAAGGCTTATAACTAATGCAACTAAACAGGCTAAAAACATCGTTTTAAAGCTTGGTACAATGTTATTATAAGTGATTTCCATAATTGGTTTAATTGCTATATAAATTGGATGAAATTCAAATAATATTCTTTTAGATTCAGGAATTAATTCCGATGGATAGGCAAGGGGTACTGTCCAAAACAGAATATTAAACAGAATTGTAAGCAAGTGTGTAATATCACGAAAATAGGGAGTAATATATGCAATAACAATTGAAGCAGAAAATACTGAAATTATTAGAGGTAAAGCTACGATTGGAAAAAGTAATACAGTCAAACTAAAGTCTTTGATAACAATAAATTTAATAAATATTACGACCACTAAATAAGCTAACACGTATAAATATGTATTAAGAAGTACAATAGACGCAGGAAATAAAGTTTTGGAAATGATCGCACGTTTAATAATACCCTGCGTGTGGACAAGAGAGTTTGAGCTATTTGTAATCGAGTTTACAATATAGTTCCAAGAAACAATTCCAGGAGCCATATAAAGAATGTAATTTTCAGTTGGAAAGCGCATTATTGTAGAAAAAATAAAGCTCATTACAAGCAGATATGCCATGGGGTTAATCATACTCCACAGAATACCAAAATATGATCCCTGATACTGACTTTTAAGTTTTAAAACAGTAATGGTATACACTGATCTTAAATATTTAAGAGATATAATTTTTTTTAAAGCACTAAACATTTTGACTATGACATTTGAGGTTATATTCTTTCATTATATACTCTGCATCTCCATCAGCGATAATATTGCCATTTTCTAACCAAATGCACCTGGTGCAAGTATCTAATATAAGATCTTGTGAATGCGAGACTATTATTGAAATGGCCGAATTTTGAAGGCGTTTTTTCATATGATTTGAAGATTTTTCAATGAAACCTACGTCACCAGCAGCAAAAACCTCATCAAGTAGTAATATATCTGAATCGATAAAAGCAGAAATAGAAAATGCCAAGCGGGATATCATTCCTGAGCTATAATACTTAAAAGGAATATCAATTTTTTCTTCAAGCTCCGAAAATTCAATAATCTGTTTTTCTAAATCAGGTGTTAAATGAGCAAGACCGCCCTGATATATAAGACCCAGTTTAATGTTGTCTCTGCCGCTAAGTTCATTTTCAAAGCCTAGTCCCATTTCAATAATAGCATTTACAGATCCTTTAACAGTTATATCTCCCTGAGAAGGAGGGTAAATGCCTGCAATTGCTTTAAGTAATGAGCTTTTTCCTGACCCGTTTGTGCCAATAAAACCTACTTTTTCACCTTGATTTATATTCAAAGAAATATTTTCAAGTATTTTAATATCGGTTGAAGCCTTTTTCTTCCCAAGCACTAAATGTTTGAGAAAAAGCGATTTTGATGAAGTGTCAATTCCGTATACGGAAACATTAGATAGGTTTACACCTGCGTACATAATAAACAAATTCTATAGTTACAGCGAGATTTATATCAAAATAAATAGCATTATGGAATATAAATTTTTGGTTGTTATTAAATTTTTTTAACCAGTGTATTTACTTATAACTGATTTAATAAATTTTTTAGTAAGCCTACCGCGATGTTTTTTTATGCTTTGGACAAGATCAGTGTAAAACTCATGCATGTGTTTATAATCTTGAAATTCGATATTGATTAAAGAATATATATCAAAAGGAACTCTGATTTGATGATCTGCCAAATATTTAGCAAGCATCTGATGTGTTATATCTGGTGATATTTCAGATATGGTAATGATGTTAAAGCTTTTGAGCCTTGATAATAAATCTGGAACTTTAAAATAATTTTCATAATTATTATTTTCAGAGGTCATCAGTAAATATTTTTTTTGTCTTATGGTTTCATTAATTATATGAAATAATTTCTTTTCCTGAGATTTAGAATTGTGTATATCATCTATGGCTAAAAAGTTATCTTTCTCCATTTCATCCATTAATGATTTTTGCATTCTTGATAAGCTAAGTAATTTAGATGATTTATGTTTTTTAAGCCAATATTCAATTAGTGCTGTTTTGCCAGATGATTTTGAGCCAATCAAAATAGTGCAGTAAGCTTCTGGAAATATTTCGGTCCATGAACTTAAGTATCTTATAGCAAAATTATTACACTCAGCTTTAATAAGTAAATTTTCCTTAGGAGAAATTTTAAATGGTATAATAATTTGTTCATGTTCTTGGGACATTACCAGACTTCCTGACATAATAAAAGCTTATCTGTTATAAGCTTCGGATCTATAGTAATAGTCCAATAAATGTCTTATGACAACACCCAAAATACCTGCTATTGGTATGGAGATAATAATTCCGGATAATCCCATTAAATTTCCACCTGCAAGTAATGCAAATATAAGCCATAAAGGATTAAGCTTAATTTTATCGCCGATAAGCTTTGGTGCTATGAAATTACTTTCAACGGCCTGACCAAATACATACAATCCCAGTGTAATTAATACCATATCTAAAGATTTAAATTGAGCAGCAGCTATCCCTACTGCTATTAATGCACTTATTCCTGCCCCTACATAAGGTAAAAGGACTGCTGCACCTGAAATAATACCTAACACTAAACCATTGTGCAGACCTAATATAAGTAATGCTATAGAGTAGTATACTGCCATGATAAAACATAAAGAGAATTGACCACGTATGTAACCAGAGAGTACTCTGTTGATATCTCTTAAAATTTCATCACAGTAATTTTTATATTTAAGCGGGATAATTTTTTTAGTTTTGCGAGTGATAAGATCCCAATCTTTTAAGAAATAAAACGCAACGATAGGAGTTAGCATCCATAGAGATATTGCGCTGACTAAATTGACACCTGTTAAGTAAATTTTATTAAGTCCCATTGAAGAGTAGTTAAACACACTGCTCATATACTCAGATTTTTTAGCATCTGTCATCATGTTGCTAAAGTTCAGTTTAAAACCAAACTTTTCAGCCGCGCCCTGAACATAAGGTATTACCATTTCGCGAAGAATATTTGGAAGCTTTTTTGTTATTAAGGATAGCGATTTTGCTTCCACTATTAAAGAAGGCAGTAAGGTAACAAGTATTAGTACAAATAACAGAAGAACGCCTGCAATAACCGCAGAGCTTCCGACAGTTCTGGAAATATTGAATTTTTCAAGTAATTCTACCAAAGGACTGAATAAATAAGCAAAAATAAAGCCAAAAACAAATGGCACAAGAATATCGTTTGCGACCGCTATTATAAGAATAAAAGTTAGGACGATTGATAAAATTAATGAATATCTTTTGATCATGTAAATATTTTTTTGAGGTTATATAAAAATAATATTTTGTTGTTATACTTAAATAGTCTAATATATTTTTGAAAAAATCAATATTTTATTACAAAAGAGTAAAGATGAAGTCGGAAAGAAAGATCGTACAAAAAGCATCCTATAAAATAGAAGTAGAAGCGGGTAAGTCATATTGCATATGTTCGTGTGGCTATAGTAATACTCAACCATTTTGCGATGGAGCGCACGTTGAGCATGGTTTCAGCCCTATTTGGTATCAGGCAACAGAAACAAAAATAGTAGGATTTTGTGGTTGCAAGTATTCTGAAAAAATGCCTTTATGCGATGGTAAACATAAAACTTTATAGGGAAATTAAGAGATTTATATGAAATTTACAAAATTATTTTTTATTGCAATTGCACTTGTATCTTCAGGTTATGCAGTTTCTAATGCTAGTCTTTTTAGTTTAGATAAGCCTGAATTATCAAAAGATGCAAAAGACTCTCTAAAAGTTTTTGGTGAAGCATATGCTAAAATTAGAAGAGAGTATGTTACTGAAGTAGAGGATAAAAAATTAGTAGAAGCCGCTATAAACGGTATTCTAACTTCATTAGATCCGCACTCATCATATATGGATGAAAAAAGCTTTGAAGAACTAAAACAGAGTACTAAAGGTGAATTTGGTGGTCTTGGAATAGAAGTAACCATGGAAAATGGTGCTGTGAAGGTTATTAGCCCTATAGAAGGTACTCCTGCGGAAAAGGCGGGTATTGAAGCTGGAGATAAAATTGTAGCTATTTTCAGTAAGCCAATATTTGGGCTGACATTAATTGAAGCTGTAGAAAAAATGAGAGGCAAGCCAGGGACTTCAATAAAAATTACTGTTGTGAAGCATAATAAGCCTGAACCAGTTGAATATGAAATTAAACGTGAAATTATAAAAGTAAAAGCCACAAGATCTAAGTTATTTGGTGATGTAGCATATATTAAGCTTAATAGTTTTACAGAAAAAGCCCATGAGTCGTTAATCAGAGAATATGAAAAACTTAAAGCAGAAGCAACAAGTGAATCTAAAGCGGAACTAAGCGGATTAATTTTAGACTTACGTAATAACCCGGGAGGGCTTTTAGATCAGGCTATTATGATTGTTGATAGTTTTATAGATTCAGGAACAATTGTGTCAACGAAAGGCAGAAATCCTGATAATATAAATAAGTTTGAGGCTTCAAGTGGCGATGTTACTAATGGGCTGCCAATTGTAATACTCATTAATAGTGGCTCTGCATCGGCATCTGAAATTGTTGCAGGTGCTTTACAAGACCACAAACGCGCAATTATTGTTGGTACAAAATCTTTTGGTAAGGGGTCTGTACAAAGTATTATACCTATGAGTAATGGTGGGGCTATTAAAATGACAACAGCCCGTTATTATACGCCTAAAGACCGTTCAATACAGGCTAATGGTATAACACCAGATATTATTGTTGAGCAGGCAAAAATTGAAAAAATAGATGCACCAAAAATCAGTATTAATGAATCATCACTTAATAAGCATCTGAAAAATGAAGCTATAGATGAGGAAATTGAGGCTATGAGTAGCGCTCCTAAAAACAATGAGTTTTATGAAAAGGATTTCCAACTAGCAAGAGCTATAGATATAGTGAAAACATTCAGTATTATTAAAAATATAAAGGGTGCGAAAAATGCTAAATAAACTAAAAAACATCCTAGCCTTATCCTTTAAATACTTAACGTCTGCTATGTGGATTTTAGTAGTTTTGGCAATAATCTATTTTTATGCTATTGAGCAAAATAACAGAGATGATAAAGCAGAAGTAAATTCACAAAAGGTTGTTTACGACACAAAAGAAGATAAGTTTATTGTTTTTAATAAAGCGCAGAAAAAAGATGTATCTGCAGTTCAAAATGATAATGCAGGAGATAAAAAATCAGATACTGTGAATGCACAAGTTATAGATAAAAAAGTGCAGGAAAACACTACAAACCAAAATATGCAGGCGAATACACCAGATGCTGCAACACAACCAGCAACGCCTAAAGTAGATAAAGTATTGCCAAAAGTAGCTTTTCTTGTTGTAAATCTAGGGTTAAGTGAATCTGCAACTAAGATGTCTTTGAGCCTGCCTCCTGAAGTAGCGATAGGAATTTCTACATATTCAGCAAATATTCCATATTGGGAAAATGAATTCGCAAACGACGGGCATGATATTTTTGCTGAGCTTCCGCTTGAGCCAGAAGATTATAAAACCGAAGACAGAGGATTTTTATCTATATTAAGCTATAACACTAACAAGCAAAATCAGGATAACTTTAATGCTATCATCAAGAAATTCTCTAAAATCATAGGGTTTTATACATTTGGTAACGAAATATTCTCCTCATCTGATAAAGCAAAAACATTTTATAAACTTGTGAAAGATAAGGGGCTAAAGGTTGTGTATGGCGCCTCAAACATTGAAATTGATATTGCTAAACTCTTTAGAGTTCTTGGAATAGGATTTATTAATAGTCCAGTAGTTCTAGACACAGAAGTCACTGAAGATTATATAAATAAACAGCTAAATACTTTAGTTGCAAATGCTCAAAAAAATGGCAGAGCTTATGCAATTATAAGACCATACCCAATATCAATTAGACTTATTACTAACTGGATTGATAAAAACAAAAAGAAAAGTGATGTCAAGATAGTTAAAATCACTGATATTATCAATTAGTCGAAGGATTTTATTTATATGACAACCACGCAGCATTATTTGAAATTACCCTATAGACCAGGGGTAGGTATTATGTTGTATAACGATGAAGGCAAAGTTTTTGTTGCGAAACGTCGTGATATGAAAAGTGAATACTGGCAAATGCCACAGGGCGGTATTGACGAAGGTGAAAGTCCTGAAGATGCAGCTTTTAGAGAGCTTTTTGAAGAAACCAGCGTAAAATCAGCCGAAATTATTTCTAAAAGTAAAATATGGTTTTACTATGACCTTCCAGACTATTTAATGACAAAAGTATGGGGCGGAAAATATAGAGGGCAGAAACAGCTTTGGTTTTTAATGCATTTTAATGGTAAAGACGAAGAAATTAACATTGAAACAGATCATCCAGAGTTTACGGAATGGCGCTGGTCAGATGTAAAAGACTTGCCAAATATCATCGTTCCATTTAAAAAGAAACTTTATTTAGAAGTCGTGGAAGAGTTCAAAAAACATCTTTCCATATAATTTTTATATTTTTCAAGGTATTACTATGTCAGAACAAGAATCACCACAAGAAGTGGACTTCAATATTGAAGTAAATGCTCAGTATTTAAAAGACTTATCATTTGAAAGTCCTGGCGCACCTTTATCTTTAATTCAACAAGAAATGCCTAAAATTGCTTTGGATGTTAATGTAAATGTTCAAAAATTTGAGGAAGGTAACTTTGAAGTTACTCTAAATGTTACTGCTACAGCGAAAAATGAAAGTGATAATGTATTGTTCTTGGTATCGGTAGCTTATGCAGGTTTATTTGATATTTCTTCAATTCCAGAAGAAATGCAAAAGAATATATTAGTTGTGTATTGCCCTAGCTTATTATTTCCATATGCGAGAGCAATTATAAGTGATGCAGTTAGAGAAGGTGGATTCCCTCCTTTGTTGCTAAAACCTATAGATTTTAGTAAACTATATAATGTGGATGATAATTCTCAAACAGTAAATTAATGAACATACTCATATTAGCCAGAAATCATAAGTTATATTCCCACAAAAGGCTTGTAGAAGCTGCAAATAGTAGGGGACATAATGCTGTTATAATGGATACGCTAAAATTTTATATGAAGGTCACTTCAGATGGCGTATCCATATGGCATAAAGAATCAAAAATTGACAGTTTTGACGCAATAATTCCTAGAATTGGTGCGTCAATAACGCATTACGGGGCAGCTTTAGTTAGGCAGTTTGAGCTTAAAAAGGTGTTTACAGTAAACGAGTCGCACGCAATTTTAAACTCACGTGATAAATTTTGGAGTTTGCAATTATTAGCCAGTCACAATGTTAGAATACCGCTTACAATGTTTAGCCATTCTAATGAAAATACAAAAAGTCTTATTGAAAAAGTTGGTGGAGCGCCACTTATCATTAAGCTTTTGGAAGGTACTCAAGGTTTAGGCGTTGTTCTTGCTCAAACAGACTCAAGCGCAGAAAATCTAATTGGCGCATTTAAGGGTGTTAAAGCTAATATTTTGGTTCAGGAATATATTAAGGAAGCTTCTGGATCAGATATTAGATGCTTTGTAATTGGTGATGAAGTAGTTGCAGCAATGGAACGTAAAGCCATGCGCGAAGGTGAGTTCAGGGCTAATATTCACAGAGGTGGCGTTGGTAAAGAAGTAATCCTGACAGACGAAGAAAAAGATATGGCAGTTCGTGCCGCTAAAATTATGGGTCTTGGTGTGTCTGGAGTTGATTTGCTAAGGTCTGAGCGAGGTCCTCAGGTAATTGAAGTGAATTCTTCTCCTGGGTTAAAAGGCATTGAGCAGGTAACAGGTATTGATGTTGCATCAAAAATTATAGAATATATTGAAAAGTCAGCATCTTAGAAAATAATTAAAAAATTTTGCTTTACCCCTATTGCCAACTAAAAATAGTTGAGATATATACTGCCAAAGGGAAATTTTACTTGCAAAAATAAAGCCTGTTAGTCAGAATAAAAATAGCAAATTAAAAATTATTAGGTAAAAGCAGTGGACGTTATTGAAGTATCAACAAGATTTTTCAATTTTTTAGCCACTTTTACTATGACCTTTTTTACTTTAATATTTGCTATACTTCCATTTTCAGTGGAAACAAATAAAGATAATAAGGAACACTTTGCAGCTTCTGCGCCTAAAAATCCTAAAATTAAACAAAAGCTTTTAATTTGCGCAATAATATCAGGAATTCTTGCTATTACACTTGAATATATATTCCATGATAGCGGTTTTTCTCTCAAAAAATTTCTACTTTCATTATAATATAATAATAGAAACTCAAAATAATAATTGAATATGACAAATATAAACATAGACCTGCGTTGTCTAAGCGTAAGTGAATTTGTAGAAGTGTGCAAAGTTGTAAGAAGAGATTACAGAGGTAATCTATTGCCAGCAATGGATGTATATTATCGTAATAATGCATCGCACAATTTTCAGGGCATATATGTAATAGGAGACAAAAATGATAACATTATCAAAAATGAGGATTTATCAAATATTGATTTATCCTATGTAGTATTTATCAATACAGAATTTATTGATTGTAACTTACATAATACAAATTTCTCTCAATGTTCATTTCGTAAAACTAACTTCACAAATTGCACAGGAGAAAAAAAATTAGATAACTCAAGACAAATTCTGTATAAAAATAAATCATACATTCTAGAAGAAGGAGCAGGTGCTGTTAAAGATCATTTGCAGGATCAAATACTAAGTACAATGTTGAAAAATGATGCTGCCAGGATGAGAAAACTTTTTAAAGAAATTGAATCAAGATCTTTTAAAGAAAAATTTATTGATTGTTGTAAAAGTTTTTACAGCATTATGATGCCTAAAGGGCTTATGATCACTAGTATTATAGCAGGTATGATAATAGGAATTAAAAAAGGCTTGATTAAGGGACTAACATGCATGATCTTGGGTGTGATTGCTACTATGGGAGTTCATCTGATACTGCATTTTAAGTTTAGTATGGCTGAATTTTTGAATTTTTATACACCTTTATCATGGATACTCAAAAAAACTCCTTTCATTTCTAAAATGGTAGATAAAGTAATGAAAAAAAATAATGTTATGGGCATGAGGGTAGATGGTGTTGATGATGTAGACGGTAATGCCAATTATAGGAATAATGAAGACATACAACATAATGCAGCAGAAAGGGCAGTATAGTTAAGTCTTTATAATTCTGGTATGCATTATTTCCTCACTCACCTAGGTTTGACTCAGCTTCGCTCGTCATTCCTGTACCATAATTCAAATACTTTAACTATATAATTAACTTTTACATATAATATGAAGTTCTTCTTTAGCTCTAGTAAAAGCAACATATGTAAGCCGCTCTGATTCTTCAAGCATTAGTGATTTTTGCTCTTGTAAAATTGATTCAAAACTTTTTGAACGAAGAGAGCTTTTTACATTATATATGAAAGTCTTGTTTTCGTGTGAATATTCAAACTTGTTAGATCCAGTATTCACTTTATTATCAAAATCTGCAATTATTACAAATTTATTTTCAAGTCCCTTGGATCCGTGAATTGTCATAAGTTTTACACCTTCACCTTCAGCTTCGATATAAACAATTTTTGCAAAGCCTAACATTTTTTCAAGCAACTCTATGATTGACCCTGCATATTCTTTGTAAATAAAGCTATAAGAAATATCATATATCCTATCAAACTCATTATAAAGCGATCTTAAACAATTGCAGTATTGTTTATAAAATATACTTAAAAATTCCATTATACTTAGCTTATTTTCTAAGATATAAGATCTAAAATTTTCGTAGTCTGGATAGATATGATGTATACGGTTAATGCTAAAATCTGTAATGTTTAAAAATATATGGCGAATTATAGTAATAATATCTTTAAATAATGGGTGGTCATTCATTACTATAGATTCGCGTGATAAGTATTTTATATTATTAGAGTCTAAATAATCTTTAATAGTTGAAAATAATGTGCCTCTATTTCTAACTAGTATCATTATATCGTTTAATTTTTCACCAAGAGAAAGTTTTTCATGAATTATTTCAATAATTTTAGATGCTATTATGTCATTCTTTGCAGTTTTGGAATTAATTATGTGTTTTACAATTTTGCCATCAAGGTTGTTAAGTGTGTTATGCGTAAAATCATTTGTAACCTTTAGAGCAGATAACGATGAGGGGTTGTTAAAATAATCATTAACAAAGTCTATAATGGCTTTAGAGCTTCTATAAGTTGAGTTTAAATATTCGATTGAATGGCTTTTATTATGAAACTTTAGCTGATTTATAACATTATCTAGGAATTTTAAGAAATAATCAGAGTTTGAACCCTGAAAGCTATATATAGACTGCTTAATATCGCCTACAATAAAAATTGATTTACTTTCATCAGATATACAATTATCAATTATCGACTGAAGTACTCTAATTTGATCAATGGTTATATCCTGAGCCTCATCTATCATTAAATGATCTATGCCGCTATCAATTTTGTACAATACCCATTCTTTAATATCAGGATTATTTAATAAATTTTCTGCCTTAGAAATAATTTGTGAAAATGTAATACGTTTCCTGCCAATTTCCTGTGATAAAATATCATTAAGTTTAACTTTAAATTCAAGTAAGTCCTGAGTAAGAGAAATATTTAGTAGTTCTAGATCATCTAATGAATATTCGTTGTTATTTCTGATAGTTTTAAAAGTATGACTTCTTAGATTTGCAGGATTAAAATCGAAAGATTCATAATTTACAATTTTATTTGTTAAATCTAATAAACCTTCAATATTCAAATCAAGGCTAATAGTTAGCTTAGAAGCGATTTTTGTAATTTCATTGATATTTTGATATAAAACTTGTCTAATACTATCATCGTCAGCTATTTCAAAGTCTGGGTCTAATCCTGCCTCATAAGGGAAGGCTTTAAGTATGCTAAGTAGAAAGCTATGAATTGTAAAAATCTTTAAATCAAGCATTTCCCCAAGCTCACTGCTTATACGCTCTTTCATTTCTTCTGCGGCATTATTTGTATATGTAAGGCAAACTATGCGTTTGGGGTCTATGTTATTTTTGATTAGAGATACATAACGGTTCTTTAGTAAAGTAGTTTTCCCACTTCCTGCAGATGCCAGAACAATAGATGAATGATTAGGTGATAAAATTTGGTTATCTTGCATTACAAAATTATTTTACGATTAATGTAAATCATAAAATAGTATTTTTTGAGGTGTTTTAAAAGATATAAAAAGGGTTTTATTGTCTTTTATAAAACCCTCTGGCGTTCTATGAAACGTAGTAATCAGGTGTGTTATCCTCGTATGGAGGTTCTTCCTTATGTGTATGCTGATCAGCATGTTCATTATTATGATTAGGAGTTATGTGATCATCAGAATTTTGAGCAGTATTTTCTTCATGCTGAGCTTCCTTGTATTCTATTAAATATGTTTTAATGATATTTAGTAAGCCATGGAAAAATTCTCTTATAATCCCAAAGAAACCACCTTTTTGAACAGCGCATTCTGTGTGATCCTGATTCTCAATTGTTGTATCAACCATACAACCCTCCTTTCTTATAGTTAATAAATTAATATTAACGCAAAAAAATTCAAATCACAATAGCAAAAAATTAAGGATTTAACTTTTTGGTTGTGGGTGTTTTTTAATCAAGAAAATTATCAGCGTAATTTTTAGGAGTAATAAGATGCGAATTTGGTAGTCGAACTTCATAATCTGTATAATTATTTTTTACATATCTTAAAGCGTCTTCCATAGTAGGAAATTTCAGTTTAATTTGTGTAGCTGTATTAATGCTGCCTGTCCATCCCATAAGGCTATCAATGTAACGTCCGCCCTGGTTATCTACTTCTAAGAGCCAATTTTTAGAATTATTTTTACCTGATTGCATAGCGCTTTTAGCTGGTTTATATACAACTGCCTTAAATGTCATTTGAATAACCTTTTAAATATCTATTAAGCTAGTAAAATGCTTTAATAATAACAAGCATAGTTTACTGTTTACAATATATTTAATAGCATTATAAACGCTAAAAATCAATTTTAAATTAATATGGGAATGTAATAGAATAATTATTGGTGACCCCTACGGGATTCGAACCCGTATTGCTACCGTGAAAGGGTAATGTCCTAACCATTAGACGAAGGGGCCACATGGAAAATCTTTTTATACTATTTTTAGAAGCTTGGCAAGTATTATCTTTAAAAATTGTACAAAAATATTTGTTATATTGCTTACTCAACAGCTTTAGTTATTAAATCTGCTGCAGGAAGTGCTGCCTGGCTATCACTTAAAGTTCTTAAATAAGATACAAGATCAGCAATTTCTTCAGGTTTTTTAAGCCCGGCAAACCCCATTTTTGTACCTTTTGCATAGTCTTTAGGGGAATATATGAATTTAAATAACTCTTCGTATCCCCATTTTTGGTCAGACATTGCTTTTAAAGCCTCTGAATAAGAATAACCATCATGTGCAGCTTTTGGATGGTTAATTACATTCCAGATACCAGGACCAACTTTATTTGGTCCTCCCTTATTAGGATCGTGGCAAGTTGCGCATTTTTTGAAAATATTTTTGCCGTTTTCAGCATTGGCTGCAGCCATAAGCTTGCCAATTTCAAAAGCTGGAATCTTAGGTCCTTTAGTGCCACTATCAGCTGCACCGCTATCTTCTGTAACCTCAACCTGATAGCCTCTTTTAACCTCTTTATGATGACCTTCGTAAAAGAACATTTTTGCTCCATACCCTGAAAGCATAGCGATTAGACCCGCAACTATTATTGAAGCGGCAATTTTATTGAGTTCAAAACCATTCATGTTAGATTTATCCGTGCAAAGTTAAATAAATAGTTATATATAGATACCTATTATAATGTATAAAATGTATAAAATTCAATATATTATTACAAGAAAATGAACAATACTGTTACTTCGTCAAAAATTGCTATTTCAATAGTAACTTACAAAAGCTCTCATATTATTAAGGGCTTACTGGAAACTGTACCAAAAAATATACCGATCTATATATGTGATAATAGTCAGGATAGTGGTATTGAGAGTGCTATAAAAGATTATGATGTGAATCTTTACATATCACCAAAAAACCTGGGGTTTGGTAAAGGGCATAATTATAATTTGCAGAAAATTTTTGAGAATCAAACAGATGCAGAATTTATAGCAATTATAAACCCAGATTGTGCTTTAAATTCAGATACGTTGCAAAGCCTTATTAATGCAGCTGGTAAGTATCCAGATGCGGCAGTATTTGCGCCAAAACTTTATGATGGAAAAGGTAGTGAAATGCTTACCTATAAACCAAATATTTTTAAAAGAAATTATAACGGTTTATGTAGTAAGAAAATGGAAGGTGATATATGTGCTGAATTTATTTCTGGTGCATTTTATATTATAAGAATCAATTATTTAAGGCAGCATCAGTTATTTGACCCCAATATCTTCTTATTCCATGAAGATGATGATTTTTGTATAAGTGTTTATAAAAACGGTTCGTATGCAATGGTTGTAAATGATTCAAAATGCATGCATCTTGTCGGGAAGTCTTCAAAGCCTTCTTGGAAACTTGAAGTTTTTAAAAATATTGCATCTACAAACTCCCGTATTTACATTGAATATAAATATAAAGGATTCCTTTCTGCTAATATATTGAAAATCAGGATTTTCTGTGCTACTCTGGCAAAAGTATTAGCTTATGCTTGCACGCTAAATTTTAAAAAGCTTGCAAAATATGCAGGTAAATTTTGTGGCATTTTTTATAAAATATAGCAATGAAACATATAATTAGATTAATTACGATTTTATTATCCATATTCTCAATATTTGGACTTACTACGTTTGTGGTAACGAAAAAAGCTATTAATACAGCCTCAATAACTGCATCGCTGTCAGATAAATACAAGTTTTCAGCAGATACAGACACAGAGCTTAGCTACCTGCCATTTCCCAAAATACGTTTTAATAATGCTATTATTAAAACACTTGAAAACAAGACAATTTTAGAATCTGATAACTTAGAGTTTAGCTTTAGTTTAGTATCAGTTGCAAAACTTGTTGTCTCTAATCAAACCTCCAAAAATATAGATAAAGTTACAATTAGAGGCGGGTATATTAATATCGATGAGTTTTTAAATTTTGCTGCGACCAACACAGTTGCATCGGGTTTAAGTGTCGAGAATGCTCTGATAACTAATGATTTTTTAGGCAATATCAATGTAAAAGATGACAAGGGTCATTTAATAAAACATGGTCTGGGAAGGGTAACATTTAGCCTGAATAATAGTTTCGGACGATACAAATTTAATGGATATTATGTTAATAATGAAGCCCTCTCGTTTGAAGGAAGTTTGGGTGATACGTTTGAGTTTGTAGTAAAAGGTAAGGGTGTTGAAATATCTAAATTAGCTCAGGACAAAAATTTATCCAGTATTAAAGTTAATATTACTAATTTTGATCTTATTAATGATACTGTTTTTGAATCTTTCCCAGATTATATCAAAAATAACTTATTCGAAGAGTCGCTAAAAATTGATGCCAACTATTATGCAGATTCAGGTGTAACTGAATTTAAAACAATTGATGGAAGTATTGTTAAAGGTACAGGCAATTTAAAGAAAATCAGTAATGGTCTAAATATTTCGACGGTTAATCTTGAATCTATAAACTGGGGCAAGAAGCTTGATGATTTGCAAAATGGGTTCTTTAAACAGGCGCTACTAAACTTTAACTCTTCTAGTACAAATGGTTATGCTATTTTTGCTAAAAATATTAAAATACATGGCGATAGTTATGATGATTTCAAGCTGTTACTTGTTAAATCATCGAAAGGACTTAATTTACAGGATTTATCTTTAACAGGCTCTTCCGGTTCAATGACAGCTAAGGCGGGATTTGATGACCAAAATTTAGTTGCTAAAGGCAGTTTAAATGTCAACTTAACCTCTCAAAGTAAGCTGCTCAAAGATTTGGTAAGCTATTTGGTATCATATAGAGCAAACGTAGAGCTTTCTAAGGATGCGGCATTAGCTTTAGATATATCATATGAGTTAAACAAAGAAGCATCTATTATTGCTATTAAAAGCTTAGCTATTGATGGGGTGGGAATAGCTGCAAATCTAAAGCTTTCAACAGATAAATCTGAAAGTATTATTAATGTCAATAATATGAATCTAACTAAAATGGGCTTGGCGCCAAATATATATGATGCTTTAGACAGTCTGTTTTATACAGATGCTAATACACCGCAGTCGTTTTTAAATAGCCTTTCATATGTAACTGGCGATAATAGAATTATCTTTAATTTTCAGAATCTTACATTTAATGATAAATTGATCGAAAATCTTTCTGTAGATGTCAGCTATACTAAAAACCAGTTGATTGTAAACCGATTTAATGTAAATGATGAGCAGGCTAAGCTTTCATTATCTGCATTACTGAATAACTCTAAAGCCAGACCTTACTTAGTCATTAAGAGTAATGTATCATATTTAGATACTGAAATTTTCAGGCATTTTGGAAGAGATGTGAGTCTTGATAACATGAAGCTATCAAATCTTGGGGCTTTTTTGTGGAATACCAGTACCTTTGATTTTCCTAAATGGGATAAATTTGACGGCACGTTTGATATGATTGGTGATAGAATTGTTTATAAAAAGGTTCCTCTGGAATCTGTAAAATTATCTACAGAATTTGTTCAATCAAATATGAGTATAAAACAATCAAAATTCAATGTATTTGGCGGTACTTTCAATTTTAGTGGTTATTTTAAAAATTATAACAATGCACTAGATTTATCATTTGTACTTCAAAATGCAGATTTTGAGCTTACTGAAGATCAGGATACTAAATTTTTTCCAAATTTATCAGGTGCTTTTACCCTGTCAGGGAAAATCAAAACAAACGGTTATTCAATATTTAACTATATAAATAATATGAACGGAAATGTAGATATTGCAGCGGACAATATTAAAATATTAGAAACAGATATTGATAGTGTTATTTTTAATATTGCTAAATTTAAAAATAATTTAACCAAGGATCTTGTCAAAATTATTGGCGCAAGAGCAGCATCTACTGGTTTTACTGATATTAAAAACCTTAAAGGTAAGTTTGTAATTAATAATGGTAATGTTAAGTCTGATAATCTTACTTATACAACACAGTATACTACGGGTAAGGGTCTTATTAATTTTGATATGCCAAAGCTGGCATTCATCACACCTGCTGCATTTACAATGCAGGGTATTCCTTTTCAAAATGCTCCTAATTCTATAATTATCATGAATGTTCAGGGAGCTGGCGGTAGGTTTAAAAGCGCCCTTAATATAGATTCGGTAATAAGAAATTTTGCACCAAATTAAGTTGATAATTTTAAGAAAATAGCTTATATTCCTGTTAACTTTGAGATAATTATTTTAAAAATCTATAAAAATCAATGACAAAACTAGAAGTAGTCACATTCGGATGCAGATTAAATGCATTTGAAAGCGAAGTAATTAGAGAAAAACTGGGCAGTAATATTGAAGAAAATACAGTTGTTTTCAATACTTGCGCTGTAACCAAAGAAGCTGAAAGACAAGCAAAGCAGGCAATCCGTAAATTTATTAGAGAAAATCCAGACTATAAAGTAGTGGTTACTGGGTGCGCTGCTCAAATTGCACCTCAAAAATATTCGGATATAGAAGGCGTTGACCTTGTGTTAGGTAACGAAGAAAAGCTAGATAAAGCTAATTACTTAAATACTGAAACTGAGAAAGTGTTGGTAAACGACATAATGTCAGTCAAAGAAACCGCAAGTCACTTAATCAAAAGTTTTGATGGTAAGACCAGAGGTTTTATACAGGTTCAGAATGGTTGCGATCATAGATGTACATTCTGTATTATTCCTTATGGCAGAGGTAATAGCCGAAGCATTCCAATGGGTGAAATTGTCCATCAGGTAAAGCACTTAGTTGAGCAAGGTTTTAAAGAGATAGTACTTACAGGCGTTGATATAACATCATATGGTAAGGATTTACCAGGAAATCCAAATTTAGGTCAGATGATGAAGAGGCTGCTTAAGCTTGTACCTGATCTGCCGCGGTTAAGGTTATCTTCAGTAGATGTTGCGGAAATTGATGATGATATAATGGATATGCTGGCAAATGAACCAAGATTTATGCCGCACTTACATATTAGCCTTCAGGCTGGTGATAATATGATTCTCAAGCGCATGAAGAGAAGGCACACACGAGAAGATGTAATAGAATTTTGTAAAAAGGCAAAGCAGCTTAATAATAAGGTTATATTTGGTGCGGATATTATTGCAGGTTTTCCAACAGAGACTGATGAAATGTTTGAAAACACCAGTAAGTTAATTGTTGAGGCTCAAATTTCGCACTTACATTCGTTCCCATATTCTGAAAGAGAAGGTACTCCTGCTGCTAAAATGCCGCAAGTTGAAAAGCAAGTTAGAAAAAGAAGGGCTGAAGTTTTAAGAGAGCTTGCAAAACTTGAACTAGAAAAAAGGCTTAAAGAATTTGTAGGCATGGAGATGAGTGTATTAGTTGAGGCTGATGGTACAGGAAAAACCGAAAATTTCCTTCCGGTAATCTTGCAAGAATCTTATACTTCTGGTACATTGCTTAATGTTGTAATTACAGGTATTCAGGACGGATTCCTGGTAAGCAAAAGTATTTAAATGTCTGATAACGAACAAAAACTAAGTTGGTTTGCCAAAATAAAATCGGGGCTAAAGTCTACGACTTCAAAATTTGGTAAACAAATCACTTCAATATTTACTGCAAAAAAAATCGATAATGAGTCATTAGAAGATCTAGAAACTTTGCTTATAAGTTCAGATATTGGAACAGAAATATCCTTTAGTATTACTGAAGGTTTAAGGAAAAAGAAATTTGATGGTGATAACGTTTCAGAAGAAGTAAGAAATTACATTTATGAAAAATTAGAAAGCTTAATGAGCAATTCTGAAAAAACCTTAGAATTTAAAACCTCACCTTCAGTTATTATTATGTGCGGTGTTAATGGTAATGGTAAAACAACCACATCAGCAAAGCTTGCTAAAATTTATCAAAATCAGGGTTTAAAGGTATTAGTTGTAGCATGCGATACATTTAGAGCCGCCGCAGTTGAGCAAATTAAATCATGGTGTAATAAACTTAATGTAGATATATACATAGGTAAAGAAAACCAGGATCCCGCAAGCGTTGCTTTTGAAGCAGCGGAAAAAGTAAAAGCTGAAAACTATGATTTACTTATAATAGATACAGCTGGAAGGCTGCAAAACAAGCTTAACTTAATGGATGAGCTTTCCAAGATAGCGCGTGTTGTTGATAAAGTTTTGCCAAATGTTCCTACTGAAAACATAATTGTGATTGATGGCACAACAGGGCAAAATGCAATTAAGCAAGTTGCAAGCTTTAAAGAATATATAAAAATTTCAGGAATTATTGTAACAAAACTTGATGGTACTGCTAAAGGCGGTATAGTTATATCTATAACAGATCAATTTAAATTGCCAATTATAGCAATTGGTGTGGGTGAAAAAGAAGATGATTTAGTATTTTTTAATAAGGAATCTTTTTTAAAAGCCATAATATATGGTAGTGAATAATTTTATTGTAGTAATATATGGAATCTATACTTTTACTTTCTCTTTCGACTTTTGGTCTTTTACTTATAGCGGGATTTTTTTCGGCAGCAGAGACTGCAATTACCGCAGCTTCGCAGGCGAAAATGCACCATCTTAAAACTCAGGGAGATAAAAGAGCAGAGACAGTTCTTCAGCTTCGTGAGGATAAAGAAAAGCTAATTGGAACAATTTTGCTTTTGAATAATGCCGTAAACGTTCTGGCATCAGGTATTGTTGCTACATTCTTAGTGAAGCTTTTCGGTGATGAAGGGGTAATCTATGCAACTGTACTAATGACGGTTTTAATTTTCATATTTGCCGAAGTATTTCCAAAAATATATGCATTTGAACACCCTGAAAAAGTAGCGATTGCAATATCACCAATTATTATGTTCCTTGTACATATTTGTGCGCCAGTGAGTATTGCAATCCGCTGGATTGGTGAAACCCTAATGACTGCACTTAAACTTAAGGCAAAAGACTCCATTATGTCGGGTAATGAAGCTATAAGAGGAGCTATTGAACTTTCTAGAAAGGAAGGCTCTGTTAAAAAAGGTGATAGGGATATGCTAGGTGGCGTACTTGATTTAAGTGACGTAAACGTTGAGCAGATTATGATTCACAGATCAAGTATGAAAATGATTAATGCAAATGATTCAATCGACCATATTATTAAATTATGTCTGAATTATCCGCATTCGAGAATTCCACTATGGAAAGATAACTCTGATAATATAGTTGGTATTCTGCATATTAAAAGTCTGCTAAAAGCAATTAATGATAATAAAACCGATATCAGTAAAATTGATATAATGAAATATACAAGCGAGCCTATGTATGTTCCAAATACTACGCTGCTTAAAGATCAGTTAGAACATTTTAGAACTAAAAGAACACATTTCGCTTTAGTTATAGATGAATATGGCGTGCTTATGGGTTTAGTGACACTCGAAGATATTTTAGAAGAAATTGTGGGTCAAATAGAAGACGAGCATGATATAGCAAAAGAACATATGACTAAAATATCAGATACGGAATATGTTGTGATGGGTAATCTTAATGTAAGAGACTTAAACCGTGACTTAGAGCTTGGTCTTCCTGAAGATAAAGCAAATACTGTTGCAGGTCTGATTATGTACTTGCTTGAGCGTTTACCTGAAGAAGGTGAAGTAATTGAGATAGGTTCTTGTAAGTTTGAAATTCAAAAGAAAATCAATAACCAGATTAATAAGGTCAAGCTTACTATAAACCAAAAACAAAACTAAAAAGCGGTTATTACATGTTTGCAAGTTTAAAGGGAATTCCAGAAATCATCGACGACGAAGTAATTTTAGATGTAGGTGGTGTAGGATACCGTGTTTTTTGCGCTGTAAAAACTGCAGAAAAACTAGATGGAAATCCTGTTAAATTATATATTGAAACGATAGTTAGAGAAGATCAGATTAGCTTATATGGTTTTTTAAACAGAACAGATTTAAGCTGGTTTAGAATGCTTATTACGGTTAAGGGTGTAGGTCCTAAAGTTGCTTTAAATATATTAAGCCATGTTGATTTTGAAGGATTTGCCAAAGACGTTATGCTTGGTAATAAAACAAGCCTTGCTAAAATTAATGGCATAGGTCCTAGAACAGCTGAGCGTATTATTGTAGAATTAAAAGATAAAATAGCTACAATTACGCCAACTTCGTATGTTGAAATGGTAAATAATATAAAACCTGCTCATGAAGATGCAATTGCTGCACTTGTGACACTGGGTTATAGTAAATATGATGCAAGCAAAGTTGTTGCAAACGTGGTTAAGGCTAATGATAATGCTGACACAAAAGAACTTATAAGATTATCACTGAGGGAACTATCTAAATGAAAAATGCAGGAATCCTTTCAAGCGATATGTTAGATGATGAGGGAATGATAGATCAAACTATCAGACCATCATATTTACGTGATTTTGTAGGACAAAGCCAAATAAAAGGTAATTTAGAAGTATTTATAAATGCAGCAAAGTCTAGAGGGGATTCTTTAGACCATGTAATTTTATATGGTCCTCCTGGTCTAGGCAAAACAACAATTGCTCAAATTATTGCAAAAGAGCTTGGTAATAATATTAGAATTACTTCAGGCGCTATTATTAGCAAAGCAGGCGATTTAGCTGCCCTTCTTACAAGTTTAGAAGCTGGAGATGTGCTATTTGTTGATGAAATTCATAGACTTAATACTAATATTGAAGAGGTATTGTACCCAGCAATGGAAGATAATACGATTGATATTATGATAGGTGAAGGTCCTTCTGCAAGATCAGTACAAATTGATTTACCACCATTTACTTTAGTGGGGGCAACAACAAGAATAGGGCTGCTGAGTAATCCGCTAAGAGATAGATTTGGAATTCCACTAAAGCTAGAGTTTTATAATCATGACGAACTTATGATGATTGTAAGTCGTGGTGCTAAAATCATGAAAATGGATCTAAATGATGAAGGGGCGCTTACAATAGCTAAAAGATCACGTGGTACCCCAAGAATAGCGCTACGTTTACTTAGGAGAATTAGGGACTTTGCCCAAATACACTATCCAAATGAAAGCGTAAGCGAAAAAGTTGCATCATTTGCCCTTGATAAGCTTGAGGTAGATAAATCAGGTTTAGATTATAATGATAGAAAATACCTAGAAATTCTTATTAAGCATTTTAATGGGGGACCAGCTGGTATTGAAGCAATGGCGGCTGCAATGTATGAACAGAAAGATTCTATAGAAGAGACTATAGAGCCGTTTCTAATCCAGCAAGGTTTTATATCTAGAACTTCACGTGGAAGGGTTGCCAATTCCATGGCATATGACCATTTAGGACTGACCCACCAAACTACTATATTTAAACCGTAAACTTTAAAATTATTCCGCTTGTGACTGCTTATACCAAAGATCATAGTAATGCCCTTTATGATTAAGTAATTCAGTATGAGTACCGTCTTCAATTACTTCGCCATGTCTAAATACTAAAATCCTATCCATATCAGTAAGAGTGGATATTCTATGCGCAATTACTATTAAAGTTTTGTCATGTATGCCTTTATAAAGGTTCTTTTGAATTTCATGCTCGGTGATTAAATCTAGCGCACTTGTTGCCTCATCCATGATTATAATTTTTGAGTTTTTAAGAATAGCTCTTGCTATTGCTATTCTTTGTCTTTGACCGCCTGATAATTTAGAGCCTCTTTCACCAACCATGGTATCATAGCCATCAGGAAGGCTTATAATAAAATCATGAGCTTTTGAAATTTTCGCAGCCTCAACTACTTCTTCATCAGTTGCGCTTAACCTTCCATACCTTATATTTTCCATGATTGATCTATGAAACATTGCTAAATCTTGTGGAATGTAGGCAATATTTTCTCTTAAATCATCTTGCGAAACATTTTTAATATCAATGCCATCTATTGTAATTTTACCAGAAGTAATATCGAAAAGCCTTATGATAAGGCTGCAAAACGTTGTTTTACCTGATCCAGAAAGCCCTACAAGCCCAACTTTTTGGTTTGCAGGTATTATTAAATTACAGTTTTTGAGTACGTTCTTGTTATTCGCGTATTCAAATGTAACATTTGCAAACTCGATTTTGCCATCGGTTATATGAAGTGGCTTAGGAGTATTGATATCTTCAACCTGGTGTTTTTCCCTTAGTAAGTCCAGGGCTTCATTACAAACCCCTAGCTGGGTATAAAACGGTATAAGGTTAAAGCCCATATACCAAACCATACCAATTATATATAAAGATGATATTGATAACACTACTTCCGGAAGTGTAATGTAATCATGCTGCCAAAGCATTATACCACCTGCTACCATATATACGATAAAAGCTATTGTTATAAGTGTTAATGCTGTATTAAGTTTAAAGTTAAAGAGTGCAGACTTTCGGTAAGCCTTCATTTCACGCAGATTTTCATGGCTTAACCGTTCAAGTTCGTATGCTTTTCTTGAAAAAAGCCTAACTGTAAACATATTAGTGAGTATATCTACAATTTTACCATTTAGTAATGTGACCTGCTGGGAATGTAATTCTGCTAAATTCTGACTTTTCTTAGCGCAAATAATGAAAAGGCCCATGTAACAAACAAACCAGGTAATAATGCCATATCCTAAGAATTTACTTGTGTTAAACAGATAAATGCAAGTTATTACAAGTGATATTAATACTGGTACAAAAACGCATATAATTTTTTCAGATATATCCTGAATGCCGTCTGCGAGCCTTGCAATTTTATTGGAAATAGAACCGCTGTAGTTTTCAATGAAAAATTCATGAGAATGCCCAACGGTATATTCCATTATGCTCACTCTTACATGCCTTTTTAATTTAGGATAAAATTTACCTGCAATATATTCATGACCCCTATGACCTACTTCAATTAAGAAATAAATCAAAAGCGATATATAGAAAAAAGTTTGGTGTTTTTGAAATACATTGGATTTATCAACATTTGGGTCGGTAAGAATATCTAAAATTCTCATTGTAAAATAAGGTGATAATGATTCTTGCACTGCCCAGCCAAACATTGCCACTTGCATTATTATAAAGTACCATTTAAACTTTAGTATTAAGCCTAAATAATATTTTTTAAACGTTAGAAGGTTAGATTTAGCCATAAAATGCCTCAGCTTACAGTTATTGGATACCCTCTAGAATTTACTTTATCGCCCAAAATCCATAATATATGGTTAAATAAGTATAAACTTCCCTGTAAATATTTGCAATCTTCTTTAAATGATGAGCAATTTTTAGATTTTATAGAGACAAAAAAATTTGCAGATTATTTAGGATTTAATGTAACAATTCCATACAAAGAAAAAATATTAAAATATTTAGACTATGCTTCACAAGAAGTTATAAAAACTGGGGCATGTAATACAGTACATATTAAAAATGGTAAATTGTACGGCTATAATACTGATTATATAGCAACGCGTAATAAACTTAAAGGTATTAAAGTAAATAACTGTTTAGTGGTTGGGGCAGGTGGGTATGCAAAAGCCGCAATAGAAGCGCTTTGTGATGAAATACCAGCTTGCAATATTGATCTTTGTAATAGGTCAATAAAGACCATTACTAATGCTAATTACATTGGTAACATAAACAATGTAGCTAAAGTATATGATTTAATAATAATAGCTATTCCAAGGTCAGATACTTATTATCAAATAATTGAAAAATTTCAGGATACTAAGGTTATAGATGCAACTTATGCTCATGAAGATATTCTGACTAAGAATGTTTTATTAAGTGGCAAAGAGTTGTTAATTGAGCAAGCCAGATATGCATTTGAAATATGGTTTAATATACTCCCTGAAAAACTTGATTTAGCTTTATTGTAAAATTTTTCTTGATAAATTTAATTTTTTATATACTTTGACAAAAGTCTAAATATAAAAACCACTTATGATAAAAAAACTCGAGCTAAAACATTTTATATTAATAGGCTTATTCGTATTTTGCATACCAATAGCATTTTATGGCATTTCTTTAATCCACACGCAATATGAAAAATTTCTAAACCGTCCTTTATCGTATCATGAAGTTTTGGGTGGGCATACCATTGCAAGGCATATTGATATAAGTGATGAAAATATGATTGATAGATTTAAAAATGAAATAACCCCAAAAGCTGTTTCAAAATTTTATAATATGAAAATTGCGGAACAATCTATTAAAAAAGTTATAGAAGATAATAAAGAAGATGTAGGAGAATTTTTATCATCTCATCAGGAATATTTTTTGCTAAGCGGTATATATAAACAGGATGTTGGGTATGGTACAACTTATAAAGCTTATCTTACTAATACAAAAGGCTTTATTCATACTAAAAGTTTGATTATAGTACTAAAAAGATATAAAGGAACCGTATTTATATTAACAGCCTATCCGGAGATCCGTTAATGAATAAAACATTTCAAATTGAATTTCCTATGCTTTCCCAAGTATTAATTTCTTTTCATGATAATAGTTTGTATCTGCCTAAATCTCAAAACGAAAAATACCAGCTTGATATTGAATATCAGAAATTTTGTCAGGATTTCAATAAAGATATAGTTGAAAACATGTCTAATCTCTATTTTCCAGACGAAAACACAGCTAAAGACTGGCTTTCATTTATGGTGAAAAAACTAACAGAAAAAGCTTAACTAAAACTATAGGGGTCGACGTCTATTTTTATGCGGGTTTGACCCTTATTAAATGGATCTAGCCATTTGGCTATAATATAATTTGTCTTCATCAGATTTTTTTGCACTTTTACTAAATATCTATACCTAAACTTATTACGAACTTTAAACATAGGTGCTTCGCTTGGTCCTAGTACTTCAAAATCACTATTATGCGGTATAGATATAGTAATTTGTTTTAGTAAGGATTTGAGCCTGTCTAAATTAGTATCCGATACAACAATTCCTATCTGGCTGGTATAGGGCGGTAAATGAAAGTGTTTGCGTTCTTCAAGCTCTTCCAAAATAAACTGCTCTAGATTCTGGTTTTTAATAGCTTCAATGATCTTGCTATCGGGGTAATATGTTTGAATAAACACACGTCCTATGCCTTCTTCACGACCTGCGCGACCTGCTACCTGGTTAATTAGCTGGTAAGCGCGCTCATTCGCCCTTATATCCATTCCTGCAGCTGACATATCAGCATCTATAATGCCTACAAGCTCTAGGTTAGGGAAGTGGAGGCCCTTAGATATCATCTGCGTACCAATTATAATATCTATCTGATTTTCTTTAATTTCATCAATGAGCTTTTCATATTCTTTACCTGAATCGGCTGTATCTTTAGATATAACAAGAATTTTGCCGCTAGTGAAATTCGAGACTTCTTCATAAATTCGTTCAACGCCAGTACCGCAATCAGCAAAAGAGTCTACGCTATGGCAAGATGGGCATTCTACTGGGATATTTTGCTCATAGTCACAGTGGTGGCATTTAAGCTTATTATTTTTACGGTGCTTTACCATCCATGAAGAACAATCAGGGCAGCTGAATCTAAATCCGCATTCCCTGCATAAAACAAGCGGAGCATAACCTCTGCGGTTAAGAAATAACATAACCTGCTTGCCTTTTCTTAAGGTAGCTAATATTTCCTCACGAAGCCTGTCACTGATAAAACATTTGTTCTTATTAAGCTTCATATCGATAATATTTATTTCAGGCATAGAAACATTATGAAATCTCTCAAGTAATACAACTTTCTGATATTTGCCATGAGCAACATTATAAACTGTTTCAATAGAAGGGGTTGCGCTTGCAAGAATTATCCCAGATTTTTCAATATGAGTGCGGAGTACCGCCATATCTCTTGCATTGTATGTAACGCCCCCATCACTTTGCTTATAAGACTGATCATGTTCTTCATCTATAATAATTAGTGAGAGGTTTTTATAAGGAAGATATAATGCGCTTCTAGCCCCTACAATGAGTTTTGCGGATCCTGAAATAATAGAGTGAATTGCAATTTGTCTTTTTTTATCAGATACTTGGGAGTGCCACACAACGGGATCACATCCAAAAATATTTTTAATGCGGTCAATAATTTGGGTGGTAAGGCAAATTTCAGGTAGCATTATAAGAACCTGAGCATCTGGCTCTTTTAGTATATTATAGGCAGCACTACTATAAACTTCTGTTTTTCCTGAGCCTGTAACACCTTGTAAAAGCGTAGGTATATTGTTCTGAATATTAATAACAATCTGCTCTTTTACTTCATGCTGTTTAGCGCTTAGCTTAATATTTTGAAAGTGGAATGTTTGTGTATCTATTGGCTTATAATTTAACGTTTTGGATTTTATATTCCCTATAGCAAGCTTTAGCATTTCTCCTTTAGGAGCAATATAATAATCCGCAGATAATTTTAGAAACTTATCAAAATTAGATGAGATTTTGAAATTACCAATTGTGCCGATAATAGTTTTTAATTTTGAGGTGTCTACCTCAGCATAATTAAAATCCTGAATATACCCAGTAAGCACTTGATTTCTGAATGGTACTTCTACCATATCAAAAATTTCTAAATGTAGTTCTTCTGGTATTATATAATCTAATATACCGTTATTAAAACTAACAGGTACCAGAACTTTAGCTATTTTCACAATTCAGATATTATTTGTTTAAGTTTATCGTGATGGTTTACAACAAGCTTTGCTTTTTTTTCTAAATGGTCATCATTATCACCAAAAAATACTGGGAAGCAATTTGTATTATATGCGCAGTCAACATCTACGTGAGAGTCCCCGATAAACCAAACTTCCTGGCTTGGCTCAATATTGCTACCGTCTAATGCTAAATATACTGGATCAGGAAAGGGTTTATCTCTTTTAGCATCTAAAGAGCCGATAACTTTATTAAATAACTTTGTCATATCCAGGCTATCGGTTTCATGTCTTAGAATTGCGCCAGTTTTATTAGAAACAACCGCAGTATATATACCTTCATTTTGCAAATGTGCTAAAAGTTCACGTGCGCCGTCAAATATAGGATAAAGATCATGTGAAAAAGCATTATAATTACGGCGATAGGCAAGCATTGCCTCTTCTAGTCTGTCACGACCAAATAACTCAGGGAAACTATCGCGCATTGATTTTGCAACGCGAAGCTTTGTTTCTTCAAATGACCAAGGAATTAGACCAAAATCCTCAAATGTTTTATGTAGGGCTTTATAAATAACAGGCCATGTATCGGCAATTGTATTATCCCAATCAAAAAGTACGGCTTTAGGTTTATGCATAAGAGTTTACTATTTCTAAATATTCAGCAAGAGCTGTGTCATATGTTAAGTTAGAATTTATTTCTTCAATACTGTTATTAATATAGTGCAGTTTAGCTTCCAAACCTTTGTTAATTGGGCTTGCAAACATATAGGCTTCTAGCATTTCGTCTTTTTTGCCATTACAGTGCAATAACAAATCACATCCAGCTTTAATTGAAGCTTCAGCGTTTTGTGCGATACTTCCCTGCAAAGCTTTCATAGATAAATCATCTGTAATAATAACGTGCTTAAAGCCAATATTATTGCGAATATATTCAATGCCTGCTTTAGAGGTGGTGATAGGATTTTTATCATCAATAGCGGTGAAAATTACGTGTGCAGTCATTGCCATGCCAGTATCCGCTAAGTTTGTAAATACTTTAAAATCAGTTGATTCTAGTTCAGATAAAGGAGTGTCTACTATCGGAAGTTCTAAATGGCTATCAGCCATGGCTCTGCCGTGACCAGGAATATGCTTTACGCACGGTATACAGCCACCTGCTAAAATACCGTTATACCAGTATTTTGCCATTAAAGCTACGTCTTCAGGGTTTGACCCTAAACTTCTGTCACCTATAACTTTATCAGCAAAATCATAATATAAGTCACAAACAGGTGCAAATACTCCGTTTATGCCAAACTCATTTTTAAGTTCATGACCAATTAAATAAGCATTGTCATAAATAGCTTTAAGACCTGCATCTTTATCTTTATAAAAAATATCTGAGAAAGTTTTAGGGGCTAAAAGTTTGCGAGTAAATAAAGGTTCTTTTATCCTTGTTACTCTTCCGCCTTCCTGATCAATGAAGATATTAATGTCAGGGTTTATAGAATGAATAGATTTTGTAAGGGCTTTAAGTTGTTCTTTTGTATCGACATTACGAGCAAACAAAATCACGCCATATGGATTTTTATGAGTAAAAAGATCTTTTTCAAAGTCCGTAAGCTCTTTTCCTTCAATTCCTACAACAATGTTATAAATATCTGACATGTCATACCTCCAAGTATTGCTACCTTGCTAAAAAGCAGCTTTGATTGCATGCCTGTAGTTTCTGACATACAAGTCTTGCTTCACTTTCAGATTTATATGGTCCTGTTTGTAATCTGTAGAAAATACCCTTTGATCCTAGATCTTTCCTTTCAATATGGTAGCTATCACCAATTACATTAGAATGTTTCTTATAAAGCTTGCTCCATGTAGAGGTTGCATCTGCTTCATTTTTAAATGAACCAACCTGTACGTATACACCTTTTTTCTTAGAAGCGAGTTTTTGTTTAATTTCTTTTTCTTTTTTTCTAAGGTCTTCTTTAGGAGCTTTTTTCTGAACAATATTTACAGATTCCTTTTCTTCCTTAAACTCAGGAGTTTTAGTTTCTGTAATGGTTTTTTTCTCTTCTACAACAACCTCGGATCTTTCAATAGTTTGATTTTCATCAAACATTTTAGGCTCTTCAGGAGCTGGAATAATTTTATCATGTTTTGCAGGTTTATCGTGTCCTGATGTGCTTAAATTATCGTAAATAGATTTGTCCATATCAGGAACGTTCATTCCCCCTGGATCTTCAGGCATGACTTTGGTAACGCTATTTTCAGCATGAATTACTTCAAGTTCATCTACTGATTTGATTGTGTTATTAATTTTATAAACATACCACCCAAGTGCTACAAAAGAAAACGTTGCAACCAAAATAAAAATAAAGGTTACTGCATTTCTTTTTGGCTTAGAAGATTCGCTAAAATACTCTTCCGATAAATCCATATTTGGTTTTGTTTCATTTGTAATAATAGGTTCTTTCTTATTGTCCATTTAACCCTCTGGCAAAACTAAATTCTTAAACTTGCAAAACTACATTTCTTCAACTGGTAAAACATTGCATACTTCTAAACAGGATGCAATAACATTTGCTATACAGTCAATCATTATAAGACGAGCTGCAGTTAATTGCGAATTATTTTTTTGTATGAACTTAAGGTTTTCGTTATCTCTACCTTTTGCCCAGAAAGTATGCAGGCTATTTGCAAGTTCTTCTGCATAAAAAACAACCCTGTGTGGTTCATTATGAATAGATGCCTGTTCTAGAATTCTTGGGAAAAGCATAAGAGTTTTGATAATTTCCATATCTTCCTGAGACTCAAGATTATTAAGTACAGAAAAATCTTTATTTAAATAAAGATTATATGCATCGGGGCTATCATTTTTTGCCTGACGAAGCACAGATTTACATCTTGCATGAGCGTACTGAATATAAAATACAGGATTATCTTTAGATTGTTCTTTAGCAACTTTTAAATCGAAGTTTATGGTAATATCGTTTTTTCTGGTAAGCATCATAAGTCTTACAACGTCTCCACCAACCTCATCGATAACATCGCCTACTGTTACAAAAGTGCCGGCTCTTTTTGACATTTTCACAACTTCGCCGCCGTTTAAGAAATTTACAAGCTGGCAAATTCTTACGTCGCATTCTACTTTATTATCGCTAAGAGCAGATACTATACTTTTTAATCTTTTTACATAGCCTGCGTGGTCTGCGCCGAGTACGTAAACTAGCTTTGTATAACCACGTTCTAACTTATGAACTGTATAGCCAATGTCGCCTGCAAAGTATGCATATGTGCCGTCTGATTTTTTAACAACCCTGTCCATATCATCGCCAAAAGCGGTAGATTTAAAAATAAGTTGTTCTTTTTCTTCCCAGTCTTCAACTGCCATACCTTTTGGTTTTTCTAAAGTGCCGTAATAAACAAGACCTTTCTCTTCAAGTAAATTAATACCTTTTTCGATATATCCTGTTTTTTGAAGCTCATATTCTGAAACGAATATGTCGTGTTTAATAGCAAGTCTTGCTAAGTCATCCTTAATTAGTTCTAACATATTATCTACTACAAAAAATCTGATTTCCTGAATAGGATTTTCCATAGTTTTTAAGCTATTTCCATATTTCTCAGCAAGCTTTTTGCCTGTTTGAATTAGGTAATCTCCTGGATAGCAGCCTTCAGGAATTGTAACTGACTCCCCCAGTGCTTCTAAGTAACGGTAATAGGCTGATTCTGCAAGTACATCAATTTGTTTGCCTGCATCGTTTACGTAATATTCTTTAGTAACGTCATAACCTGCTTTTTTGAGTACGTTTACTAAGGTATCGCCAAAGCATGCGCCTCTTGCATGACCTATATGCATAGGTCCTGTTGGGTTTGCAGAAACATATTCTACGTTAATCTTTTCATTGTTGCCAATATTAGAGCTGCCGTATTCGTTGCCTAATGTAAGAATAGTTTCAAGAATTTTATGTAAGCTAGAAGTTTTTAAAAACACGTTTATAAATCCTGCACCTTCAACTGACACTGATTCTACGTATTCTAAAGCCTTAATATGCTCTACGTATTTTTCAGATAATGCGCGCGGATTAGTACCGTTTTGTTTGGCTGATACAATAGCTATATTAGTTGACAGGTCACCAAATTTTGCATCTTTTGGTCGCTCTACAGCAAATGCCTCATGGGTGAGGATATTTTCATTTTTTAATTTATTTGCTATTTGATCTAAATCGTTCTTAAAAATTCCGTAAATATTCATAATTATCAAAGATTTTGTTTTTCCAGGTTGAATAAAAGCGAATGCTCTTTTATGGCAAATGAATCTGTCATGCCAGCAATATAGTCGCAAATGACCACTGCTTTTTCTTTTTCGCTGTCACCTGTTATAAAGCTACTCCAATAATTTGGCAAGCAATTTGGGCTTTCCATAAAGTAATCAAATAAGTGTCCGATGACTAGCTCGGCTTTCTTGGTCATGCGGTTAACTTTATGATGTTTATATACTTTTTCTCTTAAAAAAGTGCGCAATCCATTGATTTTATTTGTCATGTCGCTTGAGAAGTCTGCAACAAGTTTGTCGGCATTTCTAATATCCTCTGATGACTCTACTCCAATGATCTCTATATTCCTAGTGGTGCTTGCTATAACGTCATAAATCATATCTTTAAGAACACATCTTATAGTTTCTGCCATTAGTATCTCTATCTTTAAATCTTTGTATTTGCTGGAAATATTGTTAAAGGCTGGCTTAATAAGTTCAAGTTCTACAACCTCCTCAAAGCTGATAAGTCCTGCTCTGACGCCATCTTCTATGTCATGGGCATTGTAAGCAATATCATCTGAAACTGCTGCAATTTGTGCTTCTAAAGAAGAGAATTTATTAAGCTCCAGATCATGCTTTTTGTTATATTCAACAAGATATTCGTGTATAGGCTTGTCTTTTTTAGCGTGTTTTCCTAAAAGCGGACCATTGTGTTTAGCTATTCCTTCTATGCTTTCCCAAGAAAGATTGAGACCCGGGAATTCAGCGTAGCTTTCCTCAAGCTGGGTTAGAATTTTGATTGCCTGTGCGTTATGATCAAAACCGCCAAAACCTTCCATTTTAGCATTTAAAACATTTTCACCTGCATGTCCAAAAGGCGGGTGACCCATATCATGCGCAAGTGCTAAGGCTTCGGCAAGGTCAAAATCTAAAGCTAAAGCTCTGGAAATAGATCTGGCAACCTGCGCAACTTCTATAGTATGGGTAAGACGGGTACGGTAATGGTCGCCAACGCCATTGATAAATACCTGAGTTTTATGCTTTAATCTTCTAAAAGGTTTGGAATGTAGTATGCGATCGCGATCACGCTGGAAAGGTGTACGAAAATCACTTGAGACATTTTCTTGATAAAGTCTGCCTTTTGATTTAGTATAATCACATTTGAGGTGTTCAAAATTAGTCATAATTCGATCACTCTATTTAAAAATTTAACAATATCAAATATTTACATTTATTTTAGTCTATGACAACAATTTCCTTAACAGAAGCAGCAGCAAACAGGATAAATTCTCTAGTTGCAAAAGAAAATGGCAAAGCACAAGGTTTAAGAATAACCGTAGAAGGCGGCGGATGCTCAGGTTTTCAATATAAATATGATATGACTGAGGAAATTAAGTCAGATGATTTAGTTGTAGAGAAAAACGGCGCAAAATTAATAATAGATAGTATGTCGCTGGAACTCATGCAAGATTCAAGCATCGATTTTATAGATAACCTTACGGAATCAAGGTTTGATATTAAAAACCCTAACTCAAGTAGCAACTGTGGATGCGGTAATTCATTCAATGTTTAAAAGACCCAAAGTAGCAATAACATCTGATTATTTAGAAAAAAGTGAGTATTCGGCATTTCCACATTTTATACTCCGTGAAAATTATTTGGAAGCAGTTTATAAAAGTGGTGGGGAGCCTTTTTTACTAAACTACTTTCTAAACCCAGATGATATTTTTAAAGAATTTGATGCTATTTTAATACCAGGTGGAAATTTTGATATTAGCCCGGAGTTTTATGGCGAGGCTGTTAAAAGTGATACGGTGAGCCTAAACTCGAAACGTACCGATTTTGAAAGTAAACTGCTTAAAAATGTAATGAACTCAAAAATGCCAGTACTTGGAATCTGCGGTGGGGAGCAACTTATTAACGTGCTATATAGCGGAACTTTAATTCAGCATATTCCTGATGAAATTGAAAACTGCTTAGAGCATGAGCAAAAAACACCTAAAAATGAGCCTTCCCATGAAGTAAAAGTGGTAGAAGGTACAAAACTACACCAAATTACTGGAAAAACCAGTTTTATGGTAAATTCAACTCATCATCAGGCAGTAAAAAATGTGGGGCAAAATATAATTGCTTCAAGTTATGCTCCCGATGGAGTTATAGAGTCAATCGAACACACGTCACACCCATTTATGATAGGGGTAGAGTGGCATCCAGAATATTTAACAACAGACGAAGATAAAAAAATCTTCGATCATTTTATACAAGAAGCTGAAAAATATGGAAAAACTAGAAAGAATAGCTAAGGTCATCGCAGCAAATGGAATTTGTTCAAGGCGCGATGCGGAGAAGCTTATAGAAGAGAAAAAAGTATACTGCAACGGTACGCTAGTTGAGCATCCTAGCCTTAAGGTTAGTAGCAACGACAAAATCTTTGTGGACGGCAAATTTGTTGAACCTCGTAAAGATGACGGAATATGGATATATTATAAACCGCGCGGTGTTGTAACAACTCATAAAGACCCAGAAGGAAGGCCAACAGTATTTGAGCTTTTACCAAAGAATTTACCAAGAGTGATTTCAGTTGGCAGGCTTGATATCAATTCAGAAGGGCTTTTAATACTTACAAATAATCCCGCAATTGCTGAATATTTTGAATCACCTAAGAATGCTATAACCCGTACTTATAAGGTCAGAGTTTTTGGTAAATTTAATGATGATAAATTCCATAAAATTGAAAAAGGAATAACTATTGACAATTTTAAGTATAAACCTATAAGTTACGAGCTTATCAGCTTAACCCCGAATAACACCTGGGTTAGACTTAAATTACGTGAAGGTAAAAACCGTGAGATTCGTAATATTATGGAGCATTTCGGTCTTAAAGTTGCAAGGCTAATCAGAGAAGAATATGGTCAGTTTAGTTTAGGTGACTTAAAGCCCGGAAAGCTTTATAAAGTAAGTCGGGCAGTAGTAAATGAGGTGTTAAGTTGTTTATAACTAAGTCTTTTAAATTTGATTATGCGTTTTTTAGGAGCTTGTGTAGCAGTTTCTACACGTCGTTCCTTATTCCTATACTCAAATTAAAATCCTTTAGTTATAAGGAAATAATTTTAATAATAGGTTTTATTATGTCTACAGAAAAACAATCCTTAGCCGAAGTGGCAGAGCAAACTCAACCTAATAAAGGTGTTCACAGGCTCGCAATGGAAAATAAGGATATTCCTTTTCCAGGGAAGCCTGTAATTAATACAGTGGATAATCGCTTATTTTTTGCTTACCCATTTGCTAAAATAGATACTAGTGCAGCAGGATGGGTCATGTACACAGGTGAAGATGGTAATACTTATGTAATTGTATCTCGTAATACAGTTGGGATAAATGAGTGGATGGTAAGTACTGCTGGTTTTATTAACGCTCATCCTCAAGGTTATGCAGCTTCTAAAAATGAGCCATTTGTTTATAAGCAAGAAGGTAAGGAAATAGTAATTGATTATACCCTTGCAGAGCTTACAGCGGCTATGAAAGAGATTTATGATGAGCTTGTTAAAGAAAATAATGGTCGATACGATAATATCGTTTTAGATGCGCGCACCGTTAGAGCAAAATTATCTAAGAAAGGTATAAATGTACCTAAAGACATAGATATAGATTATACGGAAACATTGTTAAGGGAAGCTCATGAAGAATTAGGTATTGAACTTACTAAAGAAAATTTTCCTAAAATGCGTATGATTCAATTGCCATTAAATAATACCATATCATTTTCAAGTGGGTTAGGAAATCGCGCGGGCAATATATGTCCAACATTTGCAATACATTTAGGAAAATTATCTAAAGAACAAGAGCCTAAGTTGAAAATTGGTTCCAAGCTTTCTGATGCTAAGATTGTAGCGCTTAAGGATATTGTTTTGATGCCTAGAAAAGAAATGGAAAATGGACAAGAGCAAGACTCGCAGTACTTAACAACAGCATTTTACAAAGGTGAAGTGATAGTAAGAGAAGGTCAAAACCTCAAAAGAACTGGTGAGGAAAAGCTTTTGCCAATTACTGTGCATGGCAGACATACTCTAGAGCAAGCTGTTAGAGGATTTGAAAATTTAACTGTTCAAAAATACACAACAAGAATGTTACCAGGAAATATAGAAGTTAAAGCGGAAGATATTAACCAGTTATTTGGTCAAATAAAGGGTATTGAAAAAGTGTCTGAAAAAGATGCAATTTACCCATTAATGATCCAATCTAATAACGATAAAAATAATGGCTTTAGAACATTTATTGGCGAGGACAATGCTGGTAGAGTACCTACAGTTAAGAAGCTTGCTAAATGTTTCAGAGGCGGCGCTGAAGTTAGCGTAGAAGATGCAAATCAATGTTTGATGAAGAAATAAATGCGCGTAATTTCTGGAAAACTTAAAGGAAAGAAGCTAGATGCCGGAGCCCCATCACTGGGGCTTAGGCCTACTAAGTCTGATGCTAAGGAGGCATTGTTTTCTATTATAAATTCCCGATATAGCGAAACTTTAGAAGATGCAAATGTGCTCGATTTATGTTCTGGAAGCGGGGCAATTGGGCTTGAATTTATTTCGAGAGGCGCAAACTCAGTAACTTTTGTTGATAAAGATCATTTAGATATAATTCGTAAAAACGTAAAGCACTGTAATGTAGAAAGTCAAACAAGACTTGTAAACTGGAACGTTCTTGACTTGCCCCTAGCAAGAAAGCCATATGATTTTATATTTTTTGACCCACCATATGATAATAATATATATGAAGGCGTGCAAAAAGAATTATTAGAAAAGAACTATTTATCTGATAAAACTGTACTTATCATTGAATCATATACAAAAATCGATTATCAAGTATTAGATGAATTTGAAGTAGAGCTGGTTAAAAATTATGGAGTTTGCAGGTTCACATTCCTTAAAACCAAATAAAAAAATTTATGTTATTTGCGGTGAGAACTCCGGTGATAACATCTTAAGTCTTATTGTAGAAAGGCTTCAAGCAGAGTATGCTGGCTGTGAAATAAGAGGCGTAACGGGTCCAAAGCTTGAAAAGCTGAATGTCAAATCACTCTTTTCAATATATAAAATCGCCGTAATGGGTTTTTTTGAAGTTTTGCCTAAAATTTTCGAAATTTTAAAGCTTATAAAATTTACAGCAAATGATATAGCAAAATTTAACCCAGATCTTATTATTACTGTTGATAGTCCTGATTTTTGTTTTAGGGTTATAAAAAACGTTCGTACAAATTACCCAGATTTAAAAGCAAAAATTGTGCATATTGTAGCGCCTTCCGTTTGGGCATACCGTGAGAATAGAGCTGAAAAAGTTGCTAAACTTTATGACCATCTATTATGTTTTTTGCCCTTTGAGCCACCTTATTTTACAAAGCATGGTATGAAGGCTGATTTTATAGGTCATCCTATTGTTGAAAACTTACTAAAATACAAACAAAACCATGTACGTGATAAAAATATATTGCTTGCAATGCCAGGAAGTAGGCTGGGTGAAGTTAAAAGACACTGGCAAGTATTCATAAGAGTATTTAAAAAACTTAAAAAAGATAATCCTGACTTAAAAATAAAGGTTCCTATACCTGAAAGACTCAAAGAATATTTAGAAAAAAATACTCCAAAAAATTTGGATATAAAATTTGTTATAAATGAGCAAGAGAAGTTTGATTTATATAATAAAGCAGGGCTTGGGATAATAAAATCAGGTACATCTGCTTTAGAAGCCGCTGTATTTAATTGTCCTATGGTGGTTGTTTATAAAGTTAATAAACTGACGGCTTTTTTAGCTAAGAGAATGTTAAAGATTAAAACATTCACATTAATCAATATTGTAGCAGATCAAGATATAATTAAAGAGCTAATTCAGGAGAATTTTACAGCAGATAATTTATATAAAGAAGCAGTAAATATTTTAAATTCCGACAAAATTATTGATTATTCAGAATATATCAATAAACTTAAAACCGATAATAGCTCTATTGAAAACGCTATGAACATATTCAGGGGGTATTTATGAGCGATGACGTTATAGTTAGGGTAATAGCAAAAATAACCATTCCTATTATCTTTATATTTGGTTTGTATATATTTATGCATGGATCAGTTGCGCCAGGCGGAGCATTCCAGGCAGGGGCAATTTTTGCATCGGCAATTATTATTTATTGTTTAACTAATGGAACTGATAGCTTACTCACAATTGTTTCAATAAAAACATTAGAAAAATTAATTGTTATGGGCGTTTCAATATACGCATTTATTGGCTTTGCATGTATCTTTAAAGGCGGTAAATTTTTAGAATATAAAGTATTATTTGAAGATCCTTACCAAGGGCAATCATTAGGTATTATAGGAATTGAAGTTGGCGTAGCACTTACTGTGACTACTGTTATAACATATATATATTTATTATTCGTGAGACAGGATTAATGAAGTTTTTATTGCACAATTTGCCTTATGTTGTAGCTATTGTCATTTTCTGCATTGGGTTATATATGATTATTACAGAAGATTCTGTAATGAAAAAAATTATTGGTCTCACCATATTTCAGTCGTCTATTCTCATATTCTTTATAGCTCTTGGAAAAATCAGATTTGGTATTGTTCCTGTTTCAAAATGTGAAGTAACTCCCTGTGATATAATTTATAGTAACCCGCTGCCTCATGTACTAATGCTTACTGCTATTGTTGTAGGGATTGCCACAATGGCGGTAGCAATATCTTTTTGTATTTTAGTGCAAAAGAAATTTGGTACATTAAACTCAACTGAAATATTAGGAAGAGCGGAAGAAGAATAAAATGGAAAATTATATTATTTATTACTTGCTTTTACTTTTATTTCCAGGGCTTTTGAGTTTCATCATCCCGCTTAAATACTCTAAAATATTAACAAGATTTACATTGCTTGGAAGTATATATTTCCCAGCGATGATGATTTACAATAATGTTCCAGAGGTTAATACATATAATTTCGGTAATTTTGATTATATAAGCGGTATTGAACTAAAGTTCGAGAAACTCCATTTAATATTTTTAATAATTAACTCGATAGTAGCATTTGTAGCTAGTTTTTTTGCCAAAAATTCTTCAGAAATAATATTAACAAATATTGCTTCGTTTGGTTTTATGGGGCTGCTTCTTACAAATGACCTATTTAATGCATATGTATTTATAGAGGTTGCCTCAATATCATGTTATGGTCTTGCATATAATCGTAAAAATGATATTTCATCACTATATGCACTTCAGTATTTATTTATTGCAACAGTTTCAGCCTGTGTATTCCTATTAGGAATAGGCTTTATGTATGCTGCGACTGGAAGCCTAAATATTTATAAAATTGCAGAACTTACTTCAACTGCTCAAAACAGTATGACGATGACATCCGCTATTTTAATCATAATGTCACTCTGCTTTAAAGCAGGCAGCTATCCTGTGTTTTTGTTTTATAAAAAAGTGTATAGAAATACAAGTACAGCAAGTATGTTATATTTATCTAGTATACCTTCGATAACATATATTCTATTTTTATCTAAGCTTTTCAGCTATTTATTTATTACAAATGCATACGATGCTAAGCTTTTAGATGAAGGTGTAATTATTTATTTATCTGTCTCTGCGCTGATTACAGCGTTTGTTGCGCTAGATTCTGATAGATTAATTGATACGCTAATAAGCAGTGGGTTTGTAACTTATTCATATTTAATGATTATTGCAACTAAAGGAAACTCAAATATATTAGCGCCTGTTATAATTTTAGATATGCTTGTAAAAGCCCCATTTATCCTATTTGCGAAAAAAATCGATCAGTTTGTGGGAAGTGATCCTGAAAATTACATCATTAAAGATAAGTTTTCAAAGTTTATAATTATACTCTTTTCTCTTAGTATACTAGGGCTGCCTCTTTCACTTGGTTTTTATAGCAAAGTATTTGTAATACCAACACTACTTTCAGAAAATCTGATTGTGACTGCTCTCTATTTAATAACATCTGTTATGATATTCAGAGGTATTTCAAAGCATCTAGTTTCTTTATTCAGACCTAAGCATTTAGCGCCGAATATAATGATTAGATATTCTGGATTTGAAAAAGCCGCATGGTCATTTTATTCTTTAGCTATGCTGGGCGCAATTATAGCACTCGTTAATATTATGATGAGGTCTTAAGTGGTTTACCTGATTTTCTTACCTCTTATTACATCATTGATCAGTTTAGTTAAAATAAGAGCATTACTGCCACAAAAACTAATGTTGATCATAATGCCATTAATTGGAGCATATTTGTCTTTAAAAATTGATGTGAATCATAGCTTTATGCATCATATTTTTGGGATAAAATATGAACCAATTGGAAGAAGCTTTGCAATATTTTTAAATATTATGTGGCTAATGACCAACCTATATGCCATAGGTTATAAAAAACAAAAGGAATATACGACTAATCAGTTTAAAAAGCTTACTTCTCTGATTAGTTTATCAGTATTTTGGGCGCAAATTGCTGCAATTGCTACTAATTCTGTAATAATAGTGTTTTGTTATGAGATGCTTACTATTACAACGTTCTTTTTAGTGAATTTCGATAAAACACCTGAATCATTTAGAGGAGCGCGTAAGTATTTTAAAATTTTAATGGCATCTTCAATTGGAATGCTTGTACCTTTTATAATATTATTAAACGTTAGTTTAGAAAATGCTGACTTTGCAAAATTAGTAGCAAATAATTATAAATCATTTGTTTTGCTACTTCTTGTGTTTGGCGCATCCAAAAATGCTATTTTCCCTCTTTCTTCCTGGCTAAATGCTGCAATGGTTGCACCTATTCCTGTTAGCGGTTTGCTGCATGCTGTAGCTGTTGTAAATACTGGTATTATTATAGTGCTTAAGTTTTATGTATATATAATAGGTTTTAGCCTGCCGCATGACGTGCTTGGGGATGTAATTAAAATAGCGGCAATAATCACTATATTTTTACCAGCAATACAAACACTTAGGACGGACGATATAAAATCTATTTTGGCATACTCTACAATAAGTCAGCTGGGTATTGTAATGTTTGGTATGCTTACACTTCCTAAAGATAAGTTTTTAGCAGAAATTGTTATATGTCAGTTATTTGCACATGGCATGGCAAAAATAATATTATTCTTTAGTGCTGGTGAATTTTATTATTTACGCAAAACGTATAACCTCAATGATTATCATAATATGATTAAGCAAAACCCTATAATCGTTGCTATATTTATAATAGCTGCATTATCGATTGTTGGAATGCCGCCATTTATCGGGTTTTATACAAAGTCTGCAATGATAATGTCAGAAGTAAATCATGTTAATCAGTTAATACTTATAGCATCATCAGGTGCATCGCTATTATATTTTATTAAAATATTTGGAAAAATCGGTAGCTTTAAATCAGAAGACTTTAAATATGATAAAGTTAAAGTCTTATCTTTCACAAGATTATCGATAGTGTCATGTTTTATTCTATTAATTAGCGTAAGTTACTTTAGCAAAGAAATAGTGGTGTTTTTATGGAACAAATAATAAGTCATATCAATCACTTTATAATTGCACTATTTTTATTATTCGCACAAGGACAGGTAAGCATTAAGCAGCCATTACATTTGGTTCTAAATGTGGTATTATTTATTACAATGATTATTGTATGGAAGTTGCAGCTTTATTCATTTTTTATTATGTATTTAATAATTCTATTGCTTACAGACTATTTTATAATAATGCGGCATTTTAAATATGATGCAATGTTTGGAATGGTAGCAAAAGCAATGTCATTGGTACTAGTTGCCGAACATTACATTGTAAAAGCCGACTATTCTCCGTGGCTTTTATTGCCACTTATTGTAGCAGGTGGATTTTTTCCTTTTCATTCGTCGCAAGAATATAGAAAAGCTGATAACAATATTTTAGCGGGCATAGAATATTATATATTAATATGTGTAGGCATCCTTGCAGATAAGATTAATTTAAAAGCTATTATATTGCCTAATATGCTAAATCATACATTTATTGTAATAGCGCTGCCAATTATTGGTCTTTTAACTACACGTAATACATCTATATTAGTATCTCAGCAGTTAAAAATTTTATATGCCTTATATTTTGTTGATAAATTTCAAATCATGCTACCAAGTCTTGTAGCATGTATGGCAGTTGCTGCAATTTCTCAACGTGAGCATTCAAAAATAATCAATAATCTTTTGTCATTTATAGTTAATATTATGATGATTGTGGCAATTCAGGGTTATGCTAGTAGTGATAATCACTTATTTTATTTAATGCTAGGATATGACTTGATTGTTTTCTTAAAATTTAAATTCTTTAAAAAACCAGACTTTAGTTTTAGAACAGTAGATGCAGTTATATCAGTTCTGGCGATGGTACTAATTATTTATGAGCATTCGTTAAAAATAACGCCAAATTATAAATATATATTATATGTTATAACAGCATCTGCATTATTTAGTTTCGTTACAAGAAAGTTTATTACAAAATATACATTTGATTTTAGTCTAATCAAGCTACTTGATATTACAGAAAAGCATACGCTAAATTTTATAAATAATATAAATACAAATGTTACATATACAGAACTTACTGCAGCTTTAAGAATTGTGAAGTTTCGTGCAGTTTCAAGATCAATATGTTTTATGCTAATAGCTTTATCACTGATGATAATGTGTATTATATAAAATTTTTTGCAGACAAAATATAACTTTTGCGTCATATATTTACCATAATTTTCAATTAATGGGCATGGTAAGTAATATGATGGTAAGGGCAAGGTCTGTGACCTTTAAAGGGGTTGAGCCTGTAGATGTAAATGTAGAAGTACATATTTCAAGTGGTCTTCCTAACATAGTAATAGTAGGTCTTCCTGATAAGACTGTTGCGGAATCTAAGGAAAGAATTAAAGCAGCTCTTACTTCTATTGGTGTTTCACTTCCTCCAAAAAGAATTGTAATCAATTTATCGCCAGCAGACATATATAAAGAAGGTAGCCATTTTGACCTTCCTATTGCCATTGGTATTTTGGGCTGTCTTGGTATTATCCCTAATGAGTATATAAATGAATACCTTATTGCAGGTGAATTATCCTTAGACGGTAATATAAACCAGGTGTCGGGAATACTTCCGATTTCAATGCATGCAGTAAATAATAACCTTGGCGTTATGTGTCCTAAGTTAAATGGTAGCGAAGCAGCATGGGCAGGTGATTTAAAGATAATTGCAGCTGACAATCTGATGTCACTTATTCAGCATACAAAAGGTGAGGCATATTTAGAATATCCTGAAGTACCTAAAGATTATGTTAATGATAACCTTAAAAAATATAATATGTCTGAGATTAAAGGTCATAAAATAGCTAAAAGGGCATTAGAGGTGGCAGCAGCTGGTAGGCACAATGTACTTATGCTAGGTCCTCCAGGTTCAGGAAAATCGATGCTTGCTAAAAGACTTACTACAATATTACCAGGGATGAGTCCAAAAGAAATATTGTCCACAAGTACGGTTCACAGTATAGCAGGATATATATCTGAAGGAAAATTAAGTAATCAAAGACCTTTTAGAGCGCCACATCATTCTTGCTCAATGGCAGCAATGGTTGGAGGCGGTATGGGAAACCGCATTAAGCCTGGGGAAATATCTTTAGCTCATAATGGTGTTTTATTCTTAGATGAGTTTCCTGAATTCTCACGAGTAGTTCTCGATTCAATCAGGCAACCTATTGAAACTAAAGAAGTTTTGATATCTCGAGCGCAATCACATATTACATTTCCTGCAAATTTCCAGCTAATTGCTGCTATGAATCCATGTCATTGTGGGTATTTAGATGATGCTTCCAGAAGCTGCTCTAAGGCACCGCGATGTTCTGACGACTATTTATCTAAAATTTCAGGTCCTATTTTAGACCGTATAGATATATTTATAAATGTTCCAAACCTGTCAGTAAAAGAAATTAACAATGCAAATGAGGAAACTGAAGACAGCGAGACTATTAAAAACAGAGTTATAGCTGCCTGTAACATCCAAAATGAGCGTTATAAAGATGTCCCAATTACATTTAATAACGAATTAGAAGGTGAATATTTAAATGAATATGTTATTTTAGATGCAGAAGGTAAAGATCTTATTGATAATGCAATAGAAAAGATGCGTTTATCTATGAGAGGGTACACAAGAATCCTTAGAACAGCACGAACAATAGCAGATTTGTCTGGAGAGGCTCAAAGCCTAGTAAACAAAAGGTACTTGGCAGAAGCAATAGGGTATAGAGCAGTGCTTTGAAAAAAGAAAAATGAAAAAAAATGCAGAAAAAGTGATTTTTTTTCAAAAAGGTAGTTGACAGTACTGAAATAAGCATGTATAAAACAACCCACAACGAACGAAAACAAATAAACAAAAAATGTTGAAAATGTTGAGCGTTCAGCTGTCTAACAAGTATAAATAAGCATAGGTAGTGGTTTCAATTGTGATAAACAGGAAACTGTTAATTAAATAAAAAGTACAGGATACTTTCAAACAAAACTTGAGAGTTTGATCCTGGCTCAGAGTGAACGCTAGCGGCATGCTTTACACATGCAAGTCGAACGAACTTTTAAACTAGCTTGCTAGTTTAAAAGTTAGTGGCAGACGGGTGAGTAACGCGTGGGAATTTTCCCTATAGTACGGAATAACTGTTGGAAACGACAGCTAATACCGTATATTCTCTGCGGAGGAAAGATTTATCGCTATAGGATAAGCCCGCGTTAGATTAGGTAGTTGGTAGGGTAATGGCCTACCAAGCCGATGATCTATAGCTGGTCTGAGAGGA